>JAZOTK010000168.1:0-17717 GCA_045657605.1 Clostridia bacterium | reverse complement strand
CATCACAAGTATAGCGTTTGTGGTTTTTCCCACTACTGCACTTGGCGTTGCAATAAAGCCGGTCATAGGACCTCCGCATATTATGGCATACTCCCCTGCAGTTGCCCCTCCTGCCTGTTTTATCAATTCAGAAAAGGGCGTCCCTATCGGCACTTTTAAGGTGGCAGGATTCGCTACTTCTCCTGCAACCGTCACATATTTGTCTGTTACGGGAATATTATTGGTAATTGCATTATATGCATTATAAACCGTTTCTACATTAAACACCGTAACGCCGACTGAAATCGGGATATTTCCCGGCGGAACCACCCTGCCGGTGGTTTCGTAAATTGTAATAACCTCATCACCTGCCGGATATACCTCAGGCAGAAGTTTTATCTGAATCTTATCAAAAAATTCAAGATTTGCCTGTACCGACTCATAAGCTTCTTTATAAGAGTCTTTCATGGCAATTATAATATTTTCTGCACCTACTGCGTCTGCAAACATATCAAGAGTGCTTAATATTTCATAAGAATATTTCTCCAGAAGCTGTCTGTGCAGCTTAAGGAGGGGTTCACATTCGGCACAGTTCAGAATAATAGTATCTGCTTTTGTATCAAGCTTTGCGTATGTAGGAAATCCTGCGCCTCCTGCACCTGCTATTCCATTTTCTTTTAAAATATCAACAAGTACGTCAAGAGTCATTTTTGCCGTTCCTTCCTATCGCTTAGAATTGTTCAAACTCTGCACCGTCATCCACTATTCCCACTATTGCAGCATCTATGGGTGAATTATCCATGTTACAACCTATTCTTGCCGCACTTCCAAAGGCAACAAGAACTGTTTCACCTATGCCGGCACCAATATTGTCAACCGCAACAAACTTTTCACTTTTATCCTTGCCCATACCAAGCGGCTGAACAATCATGAACTTACACCCGATTAAATTTTCATTTTTGCGTGTCGAAACAACGCTGCCAATAACCTTGCATATAGTCATAGCTTTTCTCCATTCTGCCGCCACTTATGACGGCTTTTATGAGCCGGCACCGGAGCACCGGCTCTCTTTTAGTAAACACCATTTACTTTTGCCGTTTATTTTCAGACGTTAATTACTTTAAGATAGGTAAAATTTTCTCAACATCTGTATGAGGTCTGGGTATTACGTGTGTAGCGATGAGTTCGCCGAGTCTTGATGCGGAAGAGCTTCCAGCTTCAACAGCAGCTTTAACTGCACCAACGTCACCTCTAACCATAACGCTTACGAGACCTGAACCTATTTTTTCTGTACCGATAAGTACTACGTTTGCTGCTTTGAGCATTGCATCTGCAGCCTCAATTGCTGCTACAAGACCTCTTGTTTCTACCATTCCCAGTGCTTCTAATGCCATTTTCTTTTCCTCCTTAATAATTTCTTTTACTTCTTTATTTTCTTTTATTTCTTTTGCCTTTGTTTCTTTTGCCGCTTTAGTTGCTGCCATAATCTTTTAGTCCTTTCGATTAAAATTTAGGCAGAATTTTTTCTACGTCAGCATGAGGACGCGGAATTACGTGAACTGCTACAAGCTCACCAAGTCTTGATGCCATCGCGCTACCTGCTTCTGTAGCTGCCTTAACTGCACCTACATCGCCTCTTACCATTACACTTACAAGACCTGAACCTATTTTTTCTGTACCGATAAGTGTAACTTCTGCAGCCTTAACCATTGCATCTGCTGCTTCAACAGCTGCTGTAAGACCTCTTGTTTCTATCATACCAAGTGCTTCCATTGCCATTTCTTATACCCTCCTATTTATTTACTATTGCTATTTTTAAACCTGTCATTTTAAGGTTTGTTACGTGTGCTTCGTTGATTTCTTCAAGCGGGAACTTGTGAGTAATCAGTTTTTCCAGAGGAAGTCCTATACCCTTCGCTCTCTTTAAGAAATCGAATGTTGTTGCGTAGTCTCTGAGTGTATATACCCATGAACCTACAAGAGTTATTTCTTTTGCGCAGAGGTCGAAGTGGGGGTTTATCGTAGCGTCTCCGCCGTTGATAAAGAAGCCCAGTTCGCAAAGACCGCCGCCGCTTCTGATGAATTTGTATATATTTGCATGAGCAATCGGTGAACCCGTACACTGGAATGCAAAATCTGCCAGATAACCGCCAAATGCTGCTTCAACGCCTTTAGCAAGCTCTTCCTGACCCTTGAAGTTTTTGAAGTTCACAGTAGCTGTAGCTCCCATTTCCTTCGCAAATTCAAGACGTTTGTCCTCACCGTCAACCGCAACGATATTTTCTATACCCATTGTACGGAGAATAGCGATACAAATCAGACCTATAGGTCCGCATCCCTGAACAGCAACTCTGCTGTTAAAACGGAGAATACCTGTTGTTTTTGCTCTTTCTACTGCATGTATAAGCACTGCAGCAGGCTCAATTAAAATTCTCATTTCAAGGCTTAAATCACTTACGTTAAATACTGTAGATCCGCCTCTGATTACTATGTAGTCGGCAAACCAGCCGTTAAAGTGAGTATCATCGTCCGGAAGAAGTCCGTAAACGTCTGCTCCTCCTACATTCTGTTTGTTAAGGTCAAACATTGTGATATCCGGATTATCTTTGAATATCATACAGGTTACAACCTTATCACCCACGTTTAAAGGTTTTCCGGCACTGTCTTTTTTTACGTTTTTACCCATTTTTACAATTTCGCCGGTACCTTCATGACCCAGAACGACCGGAATAAGTCCGAAGGGGTCACGTTTGAACTCATGAGCATCTGTTCCGCAAACGCCGCAGCCTTCAACTTTAACGAGGATATCGTCATCGCCGATGGCGGGTATCGGATATTCCTTGATTTCATAGTGTTCAAGATCTGTAAGCATTGCAACTCTCGCTTTTTCAGGAATATTCGCTGAAGAAGCTTTAGCTGCCGGAGCACTGCCCATTCCCTGCAGAACTTGCTTTACTATCTGCTCAATCTGCTGTGAATTTATATCCATAAATTCATCTCCTTACCTAAATTTATGTTTTTCAGTCAACACTTAATTTATAAACTTATCAAATGCTTCCTTACCGTACTGTGCAAGAAATGTATCCTGCTCCTCGCTGCCACCGCTTACTCCCAGTCCGCCGACAATCTTTCCGTTTATCTTCAGCGGCTGACCGCCTCCGAAGATAACCACCTGACCGTCATTGGTAAACTGTATGCCGTAGAGTGGCTGTCCGGGCTGTGCAAGTATGCTCAGCTCTTTTGTGGACATTTTCAGAGAAACCGAAGTATAGGCTTTGTTTAGTGCAATATCGTAGCTCGCTATGTATGAATCATCCATACATTCAACCAGAATCGGTCTTGCGCCTGCATCGGCTATCGCCACAACTGCTTTTACACCTATCTCAGCCGCTTTATCTTCAACAATAGCCGCAAGCTTTTTTGCAACTTTAAGATTAAGCTCATCTGTTTTTTCGGTTTTCAGTACATCGCGCACAACATCTTCGATAATTTTCGATAAATCGTTATTCAAGATTATCACCCCGAATTATTTACCGAGCTGCTGCATAACTTTCTTTGTGATTTCAGCAATTAAATCGCCGTCAGCACTGCCGTGGTTTCCGCAGGAACCGTTACAGCCGTGGCAGCTTGCTTTGCCTGCCAGCTTGTTGGGACATACGTCCGCAGGATGTTTACCTGTCATACCAAACTGTCTTCTGATTTCGTAAAGTCTCTGAACCTGTGCTTCGTTCAGTTCCTTAGGACCGCCAAGCTGATTTGCCTGGTACAGAAGCTGTGCATAGAATTCCAGAGATTCCATCTTGTGGTATGCCGCAAGAAGTGAATCAGAGTAAGAAAGTGCACCGTGGTTTTCAAGAAGTACTGCATCATAATACTGCAGATACTTTGAAACTGCATCGGGAATTTCTTCTGTTGAAGGTGTGCCGTACTCAGCTATAGGAACACAACCGAGAGCGATTACAGCTTCAGGCATGATAGGCTGTGTCAGAGGAATACCTGCGATTGCAAAGCTTGTTGCGTATGCAGGATGTGCATGTACAACAGATCTTACGTCCGGTCTTTCCTTATAAACACGCATATGCATCTTTATTTCCGAAGAAGGTTTGAAATTTCCGTTTGCCTGGATAACTTTACCGTTTGCATCAACCTTACATATGTAATCAGGAGTCATAAAACCCTTACTTACACCTGTAGGTGTGCAGAGAAATTCGTTATCGGAAATCTTTACGGAAATATTTCCGTCGTTTGCCGCAACCATTCCGCGGTCATAAATTCTCTTACCAATGTCGCAAATTTGTTTCTTAATTTCGTATTCTGATACCATTTGTACCCGTCTCCTTTACTTTATTATTATGTTTTATAAATTATCGGTACTCTACATTATATATTGTACCACTTAATTTTGCATTTGTCAATACTTTTTTCTTTGTTTTTGTTGTTTTTTGTTGTTTTTTATTTTTTTAGGTAGTTTATAAGCTCCTGCACGCCTTCGCCGCCGACAGAATTTATCTTAAAAATTTTCTTGCAACCTGCTAAAGCAAGCCAGTTTTCAACCATCGGAATATTAGCATCCGGACTGTCAATCTGCGTTATTATTCCCACAACCTCACGGTTTGTCAGAGAAACTATATTAGGACTGAACAAATTAAACTGTTCTGTTGCACTTACTAAAAGTCCCACAACATCCGCTTCATAAGCATACAGCGCAAGGGCACGTCCCAGCTCTTTGTTTTCCATATATTCTCCCGGCGTATCTATTATCGCCTGCCGGTAATCTATGTACTGAGTTTTACTGTACTCTATTTTTTGTCCTGACATTGCCTGTGTTAATGTTGTTTTCCCTGCGCCACTCTTTCCGATAAATATTATTTTCCTCATGTTTTAGTCAGCTCGCATACCGAAAACTTAAGAACATCCCTGCAGTAATCGGTCAACGCCCTGAGAGAAGCTTCAACCTCCGATACAGTTCCCGTAACAATAAGCGTACCGCTGAAACGGTCTACAAATCCAAGCTCCGCTCCGGATGCTTTTGTAGCTATATCAGCCATAATGATTGCTGTCTCAGACGGCGATACCGTTACAATTCCTATTGCTGATTTTGAATAATCTATCTGTGGGTCAAGCCCTAATTTCTGATAGAGTATTTTATCGGGATTTGCTATAATATGCGCAAGTGTTATCTGTTTTCCCGGAACAAGTTCCTGCACAATACGCATTTTATCCTGAAAAGAAAGATCCATTTTTATCCTCCTATCTGACATTTAAGCCCCGATGCTTTTTCTGCAGCATGAACCAGCTTCTGCATATATTCATCGGTTGGCGGTACTAAGTCGCCCAGCTCATATGTCCTGCCCAGTCCTGTGTATTTATCCATTCCCATACGATGATACGGCAGAAGATGCATCTCCTTTACTCCGGGAAGGCTTCCCGCAAATTCAGCTATTGCTGAAATTTCCCTTTCCGTATCGTTGAATGTGGGGATTACCGGAACTCTTATTATAAGTTCCGTATCGGACTGTGCAATTTTTCTCGCATTTTCCAATATAATCTT
This sequence comes from Clostridia bacterium, assembly GCA_045657605.1. Classification (GTDB taxonomy): domain Bacteria; phylum Bacillota; class Clostridia; order RUG12999; family RUG12999; genus JAZOTK01. The sequence continues at coordinate 12,187 of JAZOTK010000168.1, read as the reverse complement.
GTTTGATTTTGTTGTAAATTTCTGATGTTTTGCATCATCAACGTGTTTTATATCCATAAGGTAACAGTCCAGATATTCGAGATACTTTTCTATCACTTTAAAATCTGCATATCCTGTAGATTCCATCGCAGTATTTATACTGCTTTCCTTACAGGCTCTCAGAAGTGCCGGTGCAAATTCAGGCTGACACAGCGACTCGCCTCCCGAAAGAGTTATTCCTCCGCCCGAGCGACGGTAATAAGGCATATCCTTTTTTACTTCTTCAAGAACTTCTCTTACAGTAACATCTCTGCCTATTATTTTTTCTTTGCCGCCTATTATCATTTTCTGAATTGCATATTCCTGTGATTCCGGATTGCAGCACCATTTGCAGCGAAGCACGCACCCTTTTAAAAATACTATAGTACGTATTCCTCTGCCGTCATGTACCGAGAACTTCTGTATATCAAATATCCTTCCTTTTGTATCAAGGTAGTTTTCCAAGTTCATACCTCCGTTTTACAGACTTCCCTGTTCAGTTCTGTTTATAATATCATCCTGCAGAGATCTTGAAAGAGTTGTAAACAGTGCACTGTATCCGGCAACTCGTACCACAAGTCCTTTATACTTTTCCGGATGTTTCTGAGCATCACGGAGTGTTTCTCTGCTTACTACGTTAAACTGCATATGACTTCCCTTCTGATCGAAATAGCCTCTTACGAAAGCACAGAATCCTTCAAGTCCGCTCCGCCCTTTGAGTGCGGAGGGATGGAATTTCATATTGAACAGCGTACCGTTTGATGCAATGTAGTGGTCTAATTTAGATACCGAGTTTGCGGAAGCTGTAGGTCCTTTCACATCTCGACCTGCCGCCGGCGATACCCCGTCCGCAATAGGCGTAAATGCAAGTCTGCCGTCAGGTGTTGCTCCGGTCTGTGCACCAAGAGGTACGTTAGCCGAAACCGGATACAGTCCCGCCTGGAACTGCCCGCCTCTCGGGTTTTTATATGTTTCCATCGGTCTTGTATATGTATAAGCAACATCTCTTGCGAGAGCATCTACATCTTCAAGGTCGTTACCAAATTTCGGAGCCTCGTTTATCAGTTCAAGGATTTCTCTGTCTCGCTGCGATCCTTTTCCTTCCTCAGCCACAACCTCATATATGTCTTTTATCTTCTTCTCATCAATTTCTACACCCTGCTGCGCTATCTGAACAGCTATTTTCTGTGTCAGCTCCGCTATTCTCTCATCACTCATTCCATTTCCGAAATTGGATTCAAGTGCAGCTTTCAGTTCTGCAAGAGTAAATTTCTTCTGTTCGAATACCAGTGTTTTTACCGCATACAGAGCATCTGCCATATTCGCAATACCAAATCCCTGCGGTCCTGTGAAGTTATAAATCGCTCCGCCTTCCTGTACCGATTTGCCTCTGCCGATACAGTCTTCTACCATCGAAGATAAGAACGGCAACGGGCAACGCTGTGCGTGCGCCACGTCAATAGCATTATCGGCATTTACCAGCAGCTGTATCATATATTCACTCTGTGCTTTGTATGCATCGTAAAATTCATCAAAAGTTTTAAACTTAGTAACATCTCCCGTTTTGGGTCCTATCTGTACACCCTTGTCCATACCGTTTGAGAATACAAGCTCCATAGGACGGCACATATTATAGAACGCCGCATCGTGCCATCCGTCTGTTTTACCGGATTTCTGCGGTTCAACACAACCTATTATATTATAATCACGCGCATCTTCTATAGTCAGTCCACGGTTAACCAGTGCCGGCACTATAACCTCATCATTATAATAAGCAGGGAACCCTATGCCCGTTCTTGTAAGCTCTGCCGCTTTCATCATGAAATCATGCGGTGTTTTGTTCCATATTCTTACTGAGAACGACGGCTGAGGCAGAAATACGTTCATAGTAGCCTGAATTGACATAAATGACAAATCATTTGTGGCATCACGTCCGTCAGAGGTCTGTCCGCCGGCGATAAGATTCTGGAACATACTGTAGCCCGCAAAACCTTCAGCTGAAGCCGCGTCACGAACTTTATTCAGGTCGTTGAGTTTTACCCATATACAGTCTATCAGTTCCTGCGCAAATTCAGGAGTTAACCTGCCGCTGTCCATATCAGCCTTATAATAAGGATACATATACTGGTCAAAACGTCCCGGAGAAATTGAATGTCCGCTGGATTCTATCTGAATCAAAAGCTGAACAAACCAGAACGACTGACACGCTTCATAGAAGCTTTCAGCACCGTTTTCGGGAACCCTTGCACAGTTATGAGCTATAATCAGAAGCTCGTTTTTTCTGTTATTGTCAGTTTCTTTTTCAGCCATTTCGAGCGCAAGCGCCGCATATCTTCTCGCAAATGCAATTGCAGCCTCACAGCTTTCGATTACCGCTTCAAGAAACGCTGTTTTTTCAACATAATTACCGTCAGCCACTTTCATTTTAGCCATTTCTGCTTTTGCTTCAGCTAAAATTCCTTTATAGCCGCTTTTAAGGATTTTCGCATAATCTACAGTAACATGCCCTACACCGTTATAAAAATAGTTACCCGGTGTAAATATGTTATGTTCAATGGCAAGCTTAGCTTCGTCTGCCATAAGCGCCGTTGCCAGCTCGCTTGTGGTTCTGCCTTCCCAATATTTATAAACCTCGCGGAGAGTTTTCTTTGTTTCTTCAGATATATGGAACGGGTCTGCCGAGCGGTTCTCAACCGTTTCAAACTCGTCCTCAAGCCATGAATATGAATATTCAGGGAAAACCTGACAGCTTCTCGGACGCACTGTGCTACTTCCTACAACAAGCTCCTCCGGACGTATTACAACAGGCAGGTTTTTAAGTATATGTGCAAAAGCTTTTGCTCTCCTCTTTATTATAGGTTCGCCTTCTGTAGCTTTATAGCTTTCGGTAATAAGCACGCCTCTGTCCGCTTCGATCTGCGGTTTTTCCGCAAACAGCTGTTCAATAAGCCTGCTTATACGCGGTGTTTTTCCTATTTTATAATCCGTATAACTCATTTCTCTTCCTCCCTAAAGCCAATTTTTTATTATTTCTTCGGTTACATCTTCCGTTTTATATCTCGCCAATCTTTTTATATCGGGAACTGCTCCTGCTGCTGCATAACTGTATGCCGCGCATTTTAAAAGCCCGATATCATTATAATTATCGCCAAACGCTGCGGTTTCGTTTCTGCTTATATTAAGCATATCCTGTAAAAACTTTACCGCAGATGATTTATCGACCTCCGGACTTGCATATTCTATAAGCTCTTTCCCCTGATAAACCTTTCTGAGCAATCTGTTGCTTTCGGTATAGTTTCTCATTCTTGCAGAAGAAAAATCATTTTTCACGGCAATCTTGTAAACTTCGCCAACATCTTTGTAATTCTCTGAATTTCTGTGTTTGCCGTAATATACAACATTTACTCCTGATGCATCTGTTTTTTCAAGCACAGATTTCTCAATGGGCAACGAAAAAATATCCGTTCCGTTTTTTACGGTTAGTGCTCCGTCAAAACAAATATAATACATATTTTCGCTGACTCCGCTGAAAATGTGTTTTAAATCCAAAAAGCTCCTGCCGCTTGCCGCAGCAAAAACTATTCCTTTTTCTGCAAGTCTGTTTATTGCATCCACTGTGCGGACGCTCAGCCTTTCCGATTTTTTGTCAAGGAGCGTACCGTCAACATCGCAAACTATTAATTTTATATTTTCCGACATTTACATTCCCTCCCATATATATAATACACTATTTTTTTGCAAAAGTCAATAGCAAACAAAGAAAAAACAACAATAAAATAAACAAAAAAAGAAAAATTCGCCAATTTGATTATAAATCGGCGAATTTTTTGTACACTTTTTTAGTTTTTTCTCTTGTTTTCTCTCGAAAGCATAGTAGCTACAATTTTCATATCCTTATTTATATCTGTGCCTTTAAGCTCTCTGTAATTTTTTAAATCGCAATGCTGTTTTGCCAGGTCGTCCTTTTTCGGAGCATATACATATCCGATGCCCCTCATATAAGCATTCCATCTCATATGCTCATACTCACACAGCAACCTAAGTTCTTCTTCGCTGTATTCTTTTTTCTCACTGTAAGATTCATATACAACAGACGCCATAGAAGAATTTCTGAAATATTCATAATCGTTAAACTTATTTTCTTCTTCTTCCTTGACTTTCTCCCAGGTCTTATCTTTATTTCCCGAATTTTCATAATAAGCTTTTGCATAGCTTATATGATATTCTTCGGCACGTTTTTCATTTTCCTTCCCGGTTATCAGATCATAAGAAAAACATTCGTTTATATTACCTATAAAATCTATATCAAAATCTTCTTTACGGAAATTCTTAAGTTTATGATCTTTGAGAACCCTATGTCTTACATCGCTGTAAACTATAGCTTTTATAACCGGCATCGCACCTTCCCGTCTAAGCAGACTTCTGAGTCTTACGGCAAACTCCGAATTTTTCTCATCATTTCCCATAGATATAAAAGCAAGAGTAGTATTACCAAGTCTCGGCAAGATTTTATTAAACTCGTAAGTATTTACATCAATCCCGCTGAAAAACTCTATTTTATAACAGGCCTCACCCGGTTTGTTATTTTCGTTCAGTTCCATAATTTCGGGATACATCGCTTTAAATTCCGATTCTGCCATAGGGTTTGCATCAACAACATTTATTTCCAGTTCATATCCGGGAAGTTGTCCGCACCACAGCACCGCTTTAATAATTTCTCTGCCGTATCCGCCCATTCCCACAACCAGTACCGAAATAAGCTTTTTACCGCCTTTTTCTTTAGCACCGTATGTTATAGAATTCTCCCTTCCATTTTCATCCGTGGATTTTGTTATTTCCGAATATGCCAGCTGTTTATTTACATCGACTCTGCGCACCCTCATCTTCTCGTTTGTCGCCGAATCAGTAATCAGCCCGCCTTCCTCTGAAGTTGATAAAATATAAAGTTCTACATTTTCTAGTTGACTGTGTTTTGCAATAACAGCCATAGCATTTTCCAGATTCTCAGCCTCATCATCTCCCAATACAAAAAACGATATTTCGGTTTTCGCATGAAACTTAAGACCCATTTGTTTTATCTCTCTCTTAAAGAATACATGTGTTATTTTTTCAGCCTCGGACATAAGCTCCGTTTCTTTCTTTTCTTTTGTCATTCCGGCAAATATTATAAGCCCAAAAGGATTTTTCTTCCTGATTGATTTTGCCAGCGCAACCGTTTTGTCGTTCAGCTCGGACAAAACATATGCCTTGCACCAGAATTGCAAAATATATATCAGCCCTGCATGGATACTTTCAAAAAGCGACAGTATAAATCCGAAAGTTGAAATAGGTGCCAGCATAAACAAAAATGATATGTATCCGTAAATCTGCTCGCCGCCTGCTCCCGCTACCGGTATGTTATCCGATACTTTTTGAACAGTTCCTATTATTTCCCTGATATCCGAAAAATTATATCCAGCCAGCATAACCTGTATACTGTATATTACCGCAATAAATACATTATTATTTTTCCCGTACATTTCAGGTATATTATATACCTGAAGCATAATCGCCAGCACCGACAGAAAAACACCGCCCGCAATAACGCTGTATACTGTACGTATTTTTCTTTTTTCTTCCCGGAATTTTAAAAACAGCCACGATACTACTGCCGTAGCAAAGAGAATGTATACCGAATATCTTATATCCATATTAACCCTCCTATAATCTTCCGTATTTTTCCAAATGCTCCTTTATTTTCTCAAAAGTCTGTTCACTTATATCATGTTCAATCCTGCAACTATCCTCATACGCTATCTTCTCTTCTACCCCCAGCGCTATAAGTGCTTTTGCAATAACTCTGTGGCGTTCATATACTCTCTCGGCAATAGACATACCTTTTTCTGTCAGTAAAATTCCACCGTTTTCATCTGTAACTATATATCCTTCTTCGCGGAAATTCTTCATAGCAACCGACACGCTGGGTTTTGTAACACCAAGCTCTGTCGCCACATCAATGCTTCTGACGTGTCCGTTTTTATTTTTCAGCATAAGAATGGTTTCAAGATAGTTTTCTGCCGATTCCTTTATAATCATTTTTTCACCTGCTTTTATATAATATTCATATTTATTATATCAAACATTTTATTATTTTGCAATACTTAAATACAAAAAAATCCGGCATACCAAACGATATGCCGAATCACATTATTTTTCTCTCGGTCTGAATATTATTGCAAAGACATATCCGAAAAGTATAGCTGCCGCTATACCACCGGCTGTTGCCGTAAATCCTCCCGTGAGTATTCCTAAAAGTCCCGTTTCCGTTACGCCTTTCATTACTCCCTTGGCAAGTGAATATCCGAATCCTGTAAGCGGAACTGTTGCTCCCGCTCCCGCAAACTTGACTATAGGTTCATATACTCCCACAAGGGTTAAAAACGCTCCCGCACATACGAATAATACTAGAATTCTCGCTGGAGTCAGTTTTGTATAATCTATCAGAAGCTGCCCCACGCTGCATATTGCTCCGCCGATGACAAAAGCCCATAAATAGGTCATCTTCCGTCACCCGCCTCTCTGCTTATTCTGACCGCATGAGCTATACACGGAATTGATTCTCCCTGCTGGCAGGTTGTACTGTTCATAAGTGCGCCTGTAGCTATAAACAGCACATTAGACAGCTTGCCTTCTCTCAGCTCTTTTAAAATTTTACAGCACAAGGTAACAGCACTGCAACCGCAACCGCTTCCGCCACTGTGTACATCCTGTTTTTCCAAATCAAAAATTATAAGTCCGCAGTCATTATACCTGCCTCTTATATCAAATCCCATACCGGCAAGCAGCTCCTGCACAAGTTCTCCGCCTATCTTGCCTAAATCCCCCGTCACTATAAGGTCGTAATCCTCCGGTCTCATACCTGTATCATTAAAATGAGCCGCTATGGTATCAGCCGCCGCAGGTGCCATTGCCGCCCCCATATTATTGGCATCACAAACACCCTTGTCCACAATTTTTCCCGTGGTTACGTGGGTTATATAAGGGGCTTGTCCATTCTTCCTCAAAAGAACCGCACCGCTACCCGTCACCGTCCACTGAGCTGCAGGCGGTCTTTGTCCACCGTATTCAAGGGGAAATCTGAACTGTTTCTCAGCAGAGCAAAAATGACTCGACGTTGCGGCGATTGCAGTTTTTGCAAATCCTCCGTCTATTGCCATTGCCGCCGCCGACAAGCTCTCCGCCATAGTTGAACAGGCTCCGTACAGACCGAAAAACGGTATCTTAAATCCTCTTATTGCAAAATGACTTCCCGAACATTGGTTAAGCAAATCGCCCGCAAAAATATAATCTATATCCTCATCGGTTATATCTGCCGCCCTCATAAGACCCGAAACAGCCGTTTTCATAAACTTGCTTTCCGCCTGCTCCCACGATTTTTCTCCGAACATAGAATTATCCGTTGTTTCATCAATTAAATCGCCAAGCGGACCTTCCTTTTCCTTTTTGCCGGCAACCGCATACTCCGCAGCTACCGACGGAGGATTTTCAAACCTTACTGTCTGCCTTCCTGTTCTTTTATACATACGGTAATATTAACTCCTTTCCGATACTCAAACCGGATTTAATATATACAGTATTCTCAGAACGCATTTTTAATATGTGTTATTTCAAAATTTTTTTCACCCAGAACTTCAATCACATCAAAACGGCATACAGGTTTTATTTTATTTTCAAGCAAATATATCTCTGCGGTTTTGCGTATTTTTCGTTGTTTCCTGAAATCAACAAAATCCGAAGGATTTCCGAAATCGCTGTTTTTCCGTTGTTTCACCTCGGCAAAAACCAGAATATCGTCCTTTATCGCTATTATATCAATTTCTCCTAATCTGCACCTGTAATTCTGCTCTATAATTTTATATTTATTTTTAATAAGGAACTTTGCCGCCGCCTTTTCGCCGCTGTTTATTCCTCCGATTTTCCAGAACATCATTCGTCCACCGTATCTTCCGTTTCAGAGTCAGAAGTTTCTTCCGACGTAGGCTTAGGAGTCGGCACCGGTGTCGGCTCGCCCGCATCAGCCGGCGAAGGCGAAGGTGTTACTGTCGGAGTAGGTGATGGAGTTTCCGTAACCTCCGGAGTCGGCGTTTCAATCTCCACTCCCGTAAAATCTATCTGTGGCGGAACATCTTTATCAAACTTTTTGTCCAGCGAATATGACGTAAAAAATACTACAAGTCCAAGCGCTGCAAACGCCAGCCAGAGTTTTCTGTTAATACGTCTCGAAATCATCGAAATAATCAGCATCACAAGACAATATAGCACAAATAAAAACGAAACAACACCCAGAACATTAAACATTTTCCATACCTCATTTCCATTATTTATAAACTATTCTTTTATTAAATTATATATTAAATACGGAAAATTGTCAATAAATTTTATATAATTTATCACAAATAAAGAGAGGCTTCCTGAAAAATTGGAAGCCTCTCTCTTATACTTATTCAATTCCTTGTGGCTTTTCTTTCATTATCTCAATTTTGAGCAACTCTTTTTCCGCCTTATCATCGTTATAATGCCAGCATTGGGCATACTTACCGTTCGCAATTTTGTCAAGCGTTACGGTGTTCACACTTTCATATATAAATGTATCTTTCGTAATTACATATACCGTTTTATCATCCTCATTCAGTGCATTTGTAAATGTAATTTTCCCGTCTTTTTCTTTCATATCGGCTATTTTAAGGATTCTGCCTACATATTCCTCGCCACTATATCTCGGTACTTCTTCTTTTTCATTCTGCTTTTCCTGTGCTTTTTTCAGTGCATCTACCACCGAGTTGTCGCCCAGAAACTTATTCCTCGGGGTTTGAAGGGCTACTCCGTTTTCGCCGTCCATAATTTCATAGTTTACCTCTGCTCCAAAACCGGTTTGTACCATAATAGGCGTATCTATTGCGTTATGTATCATCACCGCTATATCGCCTCTTGTCGCCGGCATGGTTCCGATAATGGAATCCACTCCGTTTAATATACCCTTTTGTGCCGCAAGCTTCATATATCCGAAAGGATATCCGCCCATCATTTCAGTCATCGGAGCATATCCCAATGCCGTGATAAGCATTTTTACCATCTGTTCATTTGTAACATTATCCACAGGAGCAAACCTTGTTTCGCTTATTCCGTTAACAATTCCGAAAGCCTGCGCCAGATTTATATATCCGCTTGCCCAGTGAGCAACGCTTACATCTTCAAAGCTCGTCTCCTCCGGTTTAATATCACGGAATCCAAGCAAGGTCATAACCATTTTTGCCGCTTCTGCTCTTGTTATATTATCTTCAAGACGAAGATTCCCATCGGGATCGCCTACCATAATTCCGAAAGCCGCCAGCTCATCTGTTATGTCTGTCGGAACCTGTGCAAACGCTGAAAACATCATAACCGTTAACATTAAAACTGCTGTAATTATTTTTTTCATCTCAAAATACCTCCTTTAGTAAGCAATGATTATTTACTCTAATAAATTAAAACCTTTCCTTCTATATTATAGTTTCCCGGATAATATGAGCTTATTGTAACATCATATTCCTTATCCGGTTCAAATCCGCAGAAATAATAAATTCTCTGCTTGTCTGTCGGAATATTGTAGCTATAGCCTTTTCTGTACATTTCAGGCTCGCATATATTTATATCGGCAGTCACTGTAGAAAAATCGCTGTCAAAATAAAGGATTATATTCCCGTTTTTGTCCGGTTTAACCCGCTTTACCAGCACAGTTTTCTCGTCAAAATCATATCCCATAACCGTGCAGTGAGTTTTCAGGTTTACTGTTTCATCATCACTTTTTATCGGATTTTTTGCCGAATATTTGCGAACCTTTTCCAGATTCATTTCTCCATGTGCTTCTTCCACAATCATATATCCTCTGTAAATATCCTCACCGTCCTCCGGAGCAGGCAGAAGCTCACTCGTCTGTATCTCATTTTCCATTTCCGGTTCATGCATTTCTTCCGGCACAGGTGTGATTTCAGGTGCAGGAGTTTTATCAGAAACCGGCGGTACCTTCTCTTCCGATATAATTTCAGGAAGTTTTACCGTTTCCTCTTTAATTTCAGGTGTATATATTTTCCCTTCGGCATCCTCTGCAGGTTTTTCCGCTACCCTTACCGTTACCGGCTTATAGCTGATATTATCCATTTCTGCCGCAAGAATGCCACCGCCGAAAATTATTGCTCCTACTATCGAAATATATACCGCAATGCCACTTATTAATGAAATTTTACCTTTTCTGCGCTCGCTTTTTATGTGAATAAATCTCTTTTTAAGCTGTTTTTTCCCCGAAGCCATCGCGGGTATCGGCAGTGCAGATGCTTTTTTCTGTGCAAGTGAAAGAATGGTATTCATATAACTGTATTTTTCTCTGTCACTCATATTTTTTGTCACTCTTAAATCACAGGAAATTTCACACAGTATATGTATTTTACTTGCTATAATATATACCGCCGGGTTAAACCAATGTATACATTTTACTGCAGACATAAGCCACCTTATTAAAACATCTCCTCTTTTAAGGTGCATAATTTCGTGGGCAAGAACATTTTTCAGTTCTTCCTCTGTCATTTCCTTATCCGGTAAAAACAGTACCGGCCGAAACACTCCCGTTATCATCGGAGATGAAATCCTGTAGCTTCGATATACTTTTATTGTCCTTCCTTCAAAAGTCAGCTCGCCAGCAGCGGAGTTTTGAACAGTTTTTATAAGAAAAAATACATATCCGCTAAGCCGCATTGCAAAAATCAATACCGCTACCGTAATCCATATAAGAGAAATAATATTTATCTCTTTTTCAGCAGCAAATGAAATTTCTCTGAAAATGGTCTGCGCGCGGGTAGGGACTGTTTCCCGCATTACCACCTCTGCTACAGGTTTTACAGATTCAGTCTGAATATTAATTTTTATCGGAAGAAGCATTATTACCATAGCAGTGACCCATATATAATAATGCCAACCGCTGCTGAAAAGCTTTTTGGTGATAATTCCGGTACAGAGCAGTATTGTAACAAATATTACGCCAATCAGCGACATAGGCAGAATTGCCTTAAACATCAGTTCTATCACCGCTACCCCTCCATACCGTCAATAATAGATTTCAGCTCTTTTATATCTTCTCCCGAAAGCGCCTCCTCCTCAAACAGAGCTACTGCAAAATCTTTTACCGAGCCGTTATACAGACTTTTTATAAGATTTCCGGTTTGCATTTTTCTGTATTTTTTTGCAGAAATAAGCGGTGTGTAATAATAAATATTTCCTCTTTTTTCACAGCTTATCGCACCTTTTTGAGTAAGCCTGGCAAGAAAGGTTGATACAGTTGTACGCTTCCAGTTTTTATCAGCTACACTTCTGTTTATAACCTGAGTACTCACTTCTCCGCCATGCTCCCACAGCACCTTCATAATTTCAAGCTCAGCTTCGCTTATATTCATATTCATTGACATATAAACACCTCCTTCATTAGTTCTACATATGTAGTCTATATTTATATTCTACAACAGTAGTCGCGTTTTGTCAAGTACTTTTTTAAATTTTTTCAAAAAAACATCGCAAAACTGACTTTTATGGCGGTTTTGCGATGTTTTATTTTAAGGAAAGTATTTATTTATGGCATTTGCCTTCCATAGAGCAACCACTGCAGCCACAGCTGCACGAGCCCTTGCCGCTTTTACGGCGTTTTATTTCGTTTACAATAATTGCTACAAATATAACTGCTACAATTACCGCTATTATTATCGTAGCCGGATTCATATTTATCCCTCCGTTTCTAAACAACTGTTGTTTTTCCTGTATCTATATTGTATTTGTTTTTTCTGAAAAGCAGATATACAAGTGCCGCAAGCAGCGCAATCGCTACTGCTGTCCATATACCGAAGCCTCCGCCGCATACAAACATACCAAGCTGGTATACAATCAGGGAAACTGTATATGCAAAAGCGCACATATATCCTATTGCTCCCCATGTCCATTTTGCATTGTTCATTTCGCGTTTTATTGCTCCCATAGCCGCAAAGCAGGGGGCACAAAGCAGGTTGAATATCATAAATGAAAATGCTGCCAGCCTGCTTCCCGCAAAAAATTCCCGGCCTATAATACTGAGTGCATTAATATCGGTAGCTTCAACCGCTTCAAACGCCAG
>JAZOTK010000167.1:0-3926 GCA_045657605.1 Clostridia bacterium | reverse complement strand
TATGAAAAGTGAGAGCTACAGACGGCTTTTTGGGTTTGATAAGATAACGGAAGAACTTATTCTAAGAGAAAATATCGGTTATAGCAGAAAGATTCCTATGGCGAGAGTAGATATATTTTATAATGAGCAGACAAAGGATTTCGGATTCTGCGAGTTTAATACCGACGGTTCGAGTGCAATGAACGAGGACAGGGAACTGAATACTGCACTTAAACTGACCGAAGCGTATAAATGCTTTGAAAAGAAATATGAAATAAGCACTTTTGAACTGTTTGACACCTGGGTAGAAGAATTTCTCGAAATATATGCCGAGTTTGCGGAAAACAAAGGCAAAACGGGAACACCGAATGTAGTAATAACAGATTTTCTTGACAGGGGTACCGTAAATGAATTTGAAATTTTCAGAAGCAGGTTTGAAAAAGCGGGAATAAACTGCGAAATTTGCGACATTCGGGATATAAAATACGACGGCGAAAAAAGTGTGACTCCGTCCGGTATGGTGATTGATGCGATATACCGCCGTGCAGTAACGTCGGATATACTAAATGATCTGGGAAACGTAGGCGGATTTATAGATAGTGTGAAGAGTGGAAATGTATGTCTTATCGGTGATTTCAGAACGCAGATTGTGCATAATAAAATACTCTTTAAAATACTGCATCTGCCGGAAACAGCGGAGTTTTTATCCGATAAAGAAAAAAGATTTATCAGGGCTCATGTGCCGTATACGGTGTCGCTGACGCAGGAGCTGTTTGAAAAGCGGGAAGATATCCGCAAATCGGTTCTGGAAGATAAAAACAGCTGGATTATAAAGCCGGAAGACAGCTATGGCTCGTATGGCGTACACGCCGGGGTGGAATGTAACAGACCGCAGTGGCGGGAGTTTGTGGAAGAATGTATTGATAAAGGATATATCCTTCAGAAATTCTGTAATCCCTACAGACTGCCGAATGTGGATATGACAAATGAAAAAGGAATATATCGGTGCAAGACGGCAAACCTTACGGGACTGTTTGTGTATAACGGCAAATTCAGCGGAATTTATTCAAGAGTTTCGTATGATGAAATGATTTCAACTCAGTATAATGAAATGACTGTAGCTACGGTTATTGTGAAATAAAAAAGCATATACAAAGAGGTTCATACGCCGATTTGTATATGCTCTTTTCTTTTTTGAAAAAAATTGCTTTAAAATATTAAAAAAATTTGAAATATACTTGAAAATTTTCGGTTTTTGTGATACAATATTAGAGTATAGTATAATTTTTTATATGGAGGATTTGCAACCTGATGGATAAGGCGTATATAAATGCGGTAAGAAAGCTTATTCCGGCAGAAAAAAAGCCACTTGCTTATACTTGTGTTCACGGCTGTGCACAGAACGAAGCGGATATGGAAAAAATCCGTGGCATGCTGGAGGAGATGGGGTACGGATTTACCGATACACCAAAGAATGCTGATATTATTATTGTGAATACCTGCGCTGTCCGCGAAGGTGCAGAATTCAGAATTTATGGCAATGTGGGAAGCTATAAAAAGCTTAAAAAGGCAAATGAAAATCTGATTATAACGGTATGCGGATGTATGATGCAACAGCCCCATGTTGTAGAAAAGATGAAAAAATCATATCCCTATGTTGATATTATTTTCGGTACTCATAATATTCATAATTTCCCTAAAATGCTCTGCAGAAAGCTGGAGACGGGGAAAAGAGTGATAGAGGTTACCGAAAAAGAAGAAATTGTAGAAGGTATGCCGATTAAAAGAAGCGGAGACAGAAGCTTTTCAACAACGGTAATGTATGGATGTAATAATTTCTGCTCGTATTGCATAGTACCGTATACAAGAGGCAGGGAAAGGTCGAGAAAACCGGAGGACATCATACGTGAGATTACCGAAATGGCTGAAAAGGGATATGTTGAAGTTACTCTGATAGGACAGAATGTAAATTCATACGGTAAGGACCTGGAAAATAAATTAACCTTTGCACAGCTTTTGCGCAGAGTGAATGAGGTTAAAGGAATAAAAAGAATAAAGTTTATAACTTCGCACCCTAAGGATCTGAGCGATGAGCTTATAGATGCTATGGCAGAATGCGAAAATGTCTGCGAATATCTGCATCTGCCTTTTCAGGCGGGTAGCGACCGCATACTTAAGCTTATGAACAGAAAATATACCAAAGAGCAGTATCTGGAACTTGTGCGGAAGGTAAAGGAAAAAATTCCCGGTATAGCACTTACTGCTGATGTTATTGTGGGATTTCCGGGGGAGACAGACGAGGATTTTGCCGAAACGATGGATATAATCGAAAAAGTACGGTTTGACGGTATTTTTAGTTTTATATATTCCAGAAGAAAGGGAACTCCTGCTGCAGAAATGCCGGACGTTCAGACAGATGAGGAAAAACACCGTAATTTTGATATTCTCCTTGAGAGACAAAAACAGATAGGGCTGGAAATAAATGAGTCCTACAAAGACAGAGTAGTTGAGGTGTTAGTTGAAGGCAGAAGTAAATCTGACAGCAATATGCTCAGCGGAAGAACCCGCACAAATAAGATAGTACATTTTAAAGGCGATGAGTCTCTTATAGGGAACTTTGTCGATGTAAAGATAGATAAAATACTGACATTTTATATGTCGGGAGAAATGATTAATAAGAAAGGTTGAATAAAATGAACGCGATAGAGCAGGCAAAAATATTAGGACAGGCTATAGTGGGCAGCGAGCAGTTTAAAGCCTATGCGGAAGCGGAAGCGAGATTTCACAGCGATGAAGAGGCTCAGCGTCTGACGGCAGTTTATGACGAAAACTGTGCTAAATGCACCGAAGAACTTAAAAAAGAGGATATTACACCTCAGGAGATAATTAAAATAAGACAGCGTATTGCAAAAGAGTTTGTGACTCTCAGCGAAAATGCTGTGATAAGAGAATATCTGGCGACAAAAAAAGAGGCGGAAAAGCTTTTAGCTGAGGTTAATTCGATTATACAATTCTATGTGACAGGAGAAGAAGAACACAGTCATGACGGTTGCGACTGCGGCTGTGACGGCGGTTGTTCAACCTGCGGAGGCTGTCACTGATTCGATTGACGATTGAGACGGAGGTAGAAAAACATGGGTTATACGCCTATGATGCAGCAGTATTTTAAGGTAAAAGATGAATATAAGGATTGTATCCTGTTTTACCGGCTCGGAGATTTCTATGAAATGTTTTTTGATGATGCCATTACAGCATCACGTGAGCTGGAACTGACATTAACCGGCAGAGACTGCGGTATGCCTGAAAGGGCTCCCATGTGCGGTGTTCCTTTTCACAGCAGCAGCGGATACGTATCCAGGCTTATTGAAAAGGGATATAAGGTTGCCATTTGCGAGCAGGTAGAAGATCCTGCGACAGCAAAAGGTATCGTAAAACGTGACGTTATAAGAGTTGTCACTCCTTCTACCATAACAGAGGAAGGCGTTGTAGAATCGGATAAAAACAACTTCCTGGCATCTCTTTACAAGGAAGACGGAAAGCTTGGCGCAGCTTTTCTGGACTTTTCAACAGGCGAGCTTTATGCTACTGTTATATACAGCGATATATATTCAAATATGGCGGCAGAGCTGTCAAGATTTATGCCGACAGAATGTATTTTAAATGACGATGCGGCAGATGATATTTCTATAGAACGTATACTCAGGGCATCGGGGTGTTATCTTACAAGACGGGATAATGAGTTTTTCAGAGACGTACAGCAGATAAACGCAAAACAGTTTGAAGGTAAATGTACTCTGGCAAAAGGGGAGCTTTCATACAATGCTGTCGGTGCTGCGGTAAAATATATTGCCGAAACACAGAAAACGGATATAAGTCATATAAACGGCGTAGCATATTACAGTCTTGGCGAATTTATGAATATGGACGCCAATACCAGACGTAATCTT
>JAZOTK010000166.1:0-12195 GCA_045657605.1 Clostridia bacterium | reverse complement strand
TCTTGCAAATATAATAATTATTATATGCCTGGCAGAATCAGGTATAAAATCAGCTCTTGCAGTCACAATAATAAAGAGCATTATAACGCTTCTTATAAACGGGTCCGTAACAGGTCTTGCATATTCTCTGACCGGCGGAGCCGCCGCTGTGACGGCAATGGCATTTGCCCGCAAAATAAAAGGGATTACCCCTATAGGAACAGGTGTTATCGGTGCTTTTGCCAACAACACGGTGCAGACCTTTGTCGGTGCATTGATTACCGAAAACGCTCTTGTAATGTCCTATGTATGGATGCTCGGTCCTGTTTCAGTAGTCACAGGCTGCTTTACAGGATTTGTTGCAGGGCTTTATCTGAGCAACCATCGTTGCGGAAGCAAAAGAAAGGAACAGTTATGACAGAATTTATTCTTGCCTCAGGCTCACCGAGAAGACGTGATATTCTTCTGGAGCTGGGCGCCAATTTCAGAGTTATAACCGCAGAGGTTGATGAAAACCTCTCCGCAGACCTTCCTCCCGAGCTGCTGGTTCAGGAGCTGGCACTGCTGAAGGGTTCAGCCGTAGCAAAAACCCATACGGATATTCCCGTAATTTCGGCTGATACAGTAGTATATGCCGGCGGCAAAATCCTTGGCAAACCCCGTGATGCAGGCGAAGCATTCCAAATGCTTAAATCGCTTTCGGGGAAAAAGCACGAGGTATATACCGGCATCTGCGTAACCCTCGGTGCAAAAGCCGTATCGGATTATGAAAAAACGGTTGTTGAGTTTCATAACCTCACCGACTCCGATATAAACAAATACATATCGACCGGCGAGCCTTTCGACAAAGCCGGAGCTTACGGGATACAGGGCAAGGGTATGCTTCTCGTAAAAGGCATTTCGGGCGATTATTTCAATGTAGTGGGACTTCCGGCGGCAAAACTCCGCCATTTAATTAAAACAGAATTTCAAATAGATTTAATATAAGGAGAGATAAATATGTTTTCAAAGGATATCGGTATTGACCTCGGCACAGCAAATTCACTGGTTTATTTAAGAGGCAGCGGAATCGTGGTAAACGAACCTTCCGTTGTTACAGTCAATCAAGCAACCGGCGAGGTGCTGGCTGTAGGTGACGAAGCTAAGGAAATGATAGGCAGAACTCCCGGCACAATTGTCGCTGTAAGACCTATGAAAGACGGCGTTATTGCCGACTTTGAGGTAACTCAGGTTATGATTAAAAAGCTTATTGAAAAAGCCGTTAAACGAAGCAGCTTTTTCTTCAAGCCTATGCTCGTTATCTGTATTCCTTCCGGCGTAACAGAAGTTGAAAAACGTGCCGTTGAAGAAGCAGGACTCCAGGCAGGTGCCAAAGAAGTATTTATGGTATATGAGCCTATGGCGGCGGCTATCGGTTCAGGTCTGCCCGTAGGTGACCCGACAGGAAGTATGATAGTTGATATCGGTGGCGGTACCAGCGAAGTTGCGGTAATCTCACTGGGCGGTGTGGTAATCTGTAATTCACTGCGAGTTGCGGGCGACGCTTTTGATAACGCTATTGTAAATTTCGTAAAAAAAGAATGCAGTCTGCAGATTGGTGACAGAACTGCTGAACAAATCAAAATAACTATCGGCTCAGCTTTCCCCTATGAAGATGAGACTTATATGGAAATCAAAGGCCGTGATATGGTATCGGGACTGCCCAAAACCGTAAAAATAAGACCCGACCAGGTAAGAGAAGCTCTCTATGAGCCTGTGAACGAAATTATCGAATGTATCAAAAATACTCTTGAAAAAACTCCTCCCGAGCTGGCGGCTGATATAATGGAACGCGGTATTATGCTGGCAGGCGGCGGTGCTATGCTCAAGGGTCTTGACAGAATAATCGAGCTTGAAACCCAGATTAAGGTTAATATTGCCGATGAACCTCTTAACGGTGTTATCAGAGGTATCGGAAAAATCATTGAAGGCGATGACCGCGGCAAGCTCCGTAAGGTTCTTGAAACCTCAAAGAAATGAAAATATCAAAAACAGATATAATTATCATCTGTGTTATCCTGCTTTTCTCCGCCGGCGGATATGTGCTGGCGGGGATGGAAAGCGGCAATGCCGATAAAACCGCCGTTATCGAGGTCGGTGGCGAGGTTTTCGGCAGATACCCGATGCAGGGAAACACTCTTGTTGACGTAAACGGAAAAAATACGGTTGAAATTACATCGGATTATGTCAGGGTAGTTTATGCGGACTGCCCCGATAAGCTTGACGTCCGCCGCGGCAAAATAACACGCTCCGGCGAGATTATTGTTTGTCTTCCCAACCGTATGACCGTTCGCATTGAAGGCAGTGACAACAAATATGATGCAATAAGCTCATAGGAAAGGAAAAAGACGTGCTGGTTGAAATTTTGAAAAAACGGTTTGTACCGTTTCTGATTATACTTACAATCGTTGTTACCGTAATTGCAGGCGCAGGCGCACTCCTGCCCGAAAGCAAAAGCGGGAAAACAAATATGTTTACCGACGCCGTAGGGATTATAATTTCTCCCGTACAGGGTGCCGTAACCTGGGTTTTCGGCAATATTGCGGCTGTCGGCAATTATTTCGGTGATATCGCAAGACTTAAATCCGAAAATCTTGAGCTTAAGAAAAACGTCCTCCGTCTTGAGCGTGAAACCCTGGGAATGGATTCGCTCCGCAGGGAAAACGACAGGCTTCGGGGACTTCTTGATTTGAAAATAATAAACAGAGACTATACCACGGTAGGTGCGGAAATAATCGCAAGAGAAGATGCCGCACGGTCGGGTATATTCAAAATTGATAAAGGCAGTATTGACGGAATCTCAAAAAATGACGTAGTAATCGAAAATTCCGGTCTTGTAGGTTATGTTTCCGAGGTAGGCACTACATGGGCATCGGTAACCTCCATACTTGCCGCAGGCACAAATGTAAGCTGCACTCTTCCCCGTACAGGTGAAATTGTTATGATTGAAGGCGGTCAGCTAAACGGCAAAAACGGGCTGTGTAAAATGACCTATATTTCTTCCGACAGCACAATATCGGTGGGAGAAGCGGTTGAAACCTCAGGCGAAGGCGGAATTTATCCCAAAGGTATTTTTGTGGGTCGTATTGAATCCGTCTCCGATGAAAAAGGCGGCATCTCAAAAGAAGCGCTGATACGTCCCACAGCGGCGTTTGACAGTCTCCGCGAGGTACTTGTAATTCAGCTTGACAAATAAACAGAAAGGCTTTGAAAATAATGGTTGAATGGTTTGTTGGCATATCTATGGCGGTGCTTTATGTTTTCCAGACAGCGCTTGCCGATAAAATTCAGATTTTCGGCGCAGCTCCGGATTTTGTGTTTACCGTTGTTATATGCTACAGCATCCTTGCCGGCAGGGAAAAAGGCGTAATTGCCGCACTTTTTGCCGGGCTTTTTGTTGACCTTCTTGCAGTCGGCAGTTTAGGTATGGCTAATGCGGCACAAAGAGATGTGATTGATACTCTGTTTTTCCATCTTCTCTCCGGCAACGGATTCGGAAGGAATCTGCTGATGTATACATATACGGCAGCCCTTGCCTCAATGCTGGGTAACAGCTTTTTCGGCAAGAGCGGACTGACCGCGGCTTTCATAACACTGGTACTGACCATGCTCAGCGGCATCTTAACAGCCCTTCTTATGTATCTTACCAAACTTGACAGAAACATTTTATATAATATATTTGCGGTGACGCTTCCGGGAAGCATTATAGGCAGTATTTTTTCTGCTGTTTATTATGCTGTTTTAGATAACGTCTCCGGCAGAACTTACAGATGACGGAGGTGATTTCTCTGTGCTGAAGAAAATTTTTGCGAGGAAAAATATTCTTCTTATATTTACTTTGATTTTAGGTGCAATACTTTCCGTAAAGCTGATAAATCTTCAGCTTGTAAACGGGTCGTATTACCGCGAAATAGCCGAACGGCGAATGTATAAAACCACTACGGTGAAAGCACCGAGAGGCGAAATTACTGACCGTTACGGCAAAGCGCTCGTAAACAACAAAGCGGCGTTTGGCGTTATGATAAACGATGATTTTGCAGATAATACAGAGCTTAACGAGGCTCTTATCAGTCTTTTTGAAATAATGGAAGAATACGGTGTAGTCTATGAGGATTCTCTGCCGATTTCATACAGCAGGCCTTACGAATTCCGGTTTGGCGAGGTTTTCGGAGAAGGCTCGGACGAGGCTGAATGGAAGGAAGAATACAAATTCGGCATCGAAGCTTCTGCCCAGTCTGTCCTGGCAGGACTTGCCTCAGAATATGATATTATCGGTATGGAGATAAATGACGATGCTTTCCGCCGTCTTACAGGTCTCCGTTATGATATGGAAAACCGTAATTTCGGTGGCAGAAACTCGTTTCTGCTCGCAAGTGACATCAGTATTGAGCTTGTATCCAGAATAAAAGAAAATTCCAATATAACCAAAGGTATAGAAATAGTTTCCGAACCTGTCCGCCAATATCCTATGGGCAGTACAGCCGCTCATATACTTGGTCGTGTTGACATCATATACCGCGATGAATACGAAAAACTTAAAGACAAGGGTTACGGAATGAACGACCTTCTGGGTAAAGAGGGTCTTGAAAAATATCTCGAAAGCTACCTTAAAGGTAAAGACGGTCTTGAGAGTATGGAATTTAATATAAACGGAGAAACTGTGGTACTGTCGCAAAGTGAAGCTGTTCAGCCCGGTAACAGTGCCGTTCTCACCATAGACTCAAATATGCAGAAAGCGGCAGAATCTGCTCTTGCAGATGCCGTAACAGGTCTTTACCAAGACGGTGCGAAGGATGTAGGCGGTGCCGCCGCTGTGGCTATTGATGTCCATTCCGGCGAGGTGCTTGCAATCGCAAACTACCCCACCTACGACCCCGCTACTTTTAAAAAGGATTATAACAAACTGCTTGCCGACCCGAAAACTCCTATGTTCAATCGCGCAGTGGGCGGCGCTTATCCCCCGGGCTCTACGTTCAAGCCTCTGACCTCTATTGCAGGTCTGCAGTCGGGAGTTATATCGGGTAGTGAGCTTATAAACTGCGACGGTCCGTATGAATATTACGCCCCGTCATACCGTCCCGCCTGCTGGATTCATAACGATTACGGCGGCAAACACGGTCCCATAAACGTGGTAACAGCTCTTGAAGTATCCTGTAATATTTTCTATTTTGAAACCGGCAGAAGGCTGGGAATAGAAACTCTTAACGAATACGGCAAGGCGTTCGGTCTGGGACAGAAAACAGGTATCGAAATCGGCGGCGAGGAAGCCGGTATCCTGGCAGGTCCCGAGTACAGGGAATCCCGCGACGGAATATGGTATCCCGGTGATACCATAGCAGCGGCTATCGGACAGTCCGATAATGCATTTACCCCGCTTCAGATGGCAAACTATGCCGCTACTATAGCAAACGGCGGCAAACGCTATGCCCCGCATCTGGTAAAAAGTATTATAAGTCACGATGGCAGTAAAACGCTCGCCACATTTGAACCAAAGCTTTTAAATGAAATTGAAATTTCAGACGAAAACCTGCGCCTTGTTCATCAGGGTATGAGACAGGTTTGTACTGACGGCAGTGCCAAGGTAACCTTTGCAGACGCTCCCTTTGAAGCGGCGGGCAAAACCGGTACCGCCCAGACAAGACGTGACAGAACCCCTCACAGCTGGTTTATTTCCTTCGCCCCCTATGATGATCCGCAGGTTGCTATTGCCGTTGTTGCGGAACACGGTGGTGTGAACGGGCTCGGTAAACACGTATATAATGTTGCAAGAGAAATGTACGAGGCATATTTTTACAGCAATCAGCAGGAAAGCTATGCCTCCGACTATACATTACTACAGTAAGAAGAAAGGATTGTATTAAAATGGATTGTGTACAGTTAAAAGGAGTAAGAGGCGGCGTTAAGGTGGTTGTTTCCGTAACCGCAAAACTGCCCGAAATACTTCCCGAGCTTGAAACAAAGCTCACTCAGACAAAGGATCTTTTCCGTATAAAATCAGAAGTAACGGTATTTGTTGAGGGTTCAGCCCTCTCCCACCACGATAAGGTTGAAATCCAGAAGTTAATATTTAAAGTTTTAGGCGACGATGTTCTTGTTACCTTTGAACAGAAAAGAGCCGTAATCAATCCCGAAACCGTATTCCATATAGGAACACTCCGTTCGGGTCAGAACGTAAAATCCGACGGTCATCTTATAATAAAAGGTGATGTAAACCCCGGTGCTGAAGTAACCGCCGCAGGTAACGTCGTTGTTTTAGGAGCTCTTAAAGGTGTTGTTCACGCCGGAAGTGAGGGTGACCGCAACGCTATTGTTGTAGCAATGCAGCTCAATCCCACACAAATCCGTATAGGCGATATCATAACCCGTTCGCCCGATGATATGCAGGAAGCTCCCGAACCGGAATACGCATATATCAAGGATGACAGAATTTATATTGATGTTCTGGCAAAAAAATAAAAAAGTATTATTATACAATATTTGCCTGTATAAATTATTAAAAATAGGTATAGACAAATGCAAATCTTTGTGATATAATATAAGTTGAAAGTATTTTTTGTACTTTTTGCACAAGTTTAAAATTAAAACTTACTATAAGAAAACAAAATTAAGGGTGTGAAAGAATGAGTAAAGTAATCGTGGTAACCTCCGGTAAAGGCGGAGTTGGAAAAACCACTACAACAGCCAATATAGGCACAGCTCTCGCTATGGCGGGATTTAAAGTAGTTCTTCTGGACGCTGATATAGGTCTTAGAAACCTCGACCTTATTATGGGTCTTGAAAACAGGGTTGTATACGACCTGGTAAACGTAATCGAAGGCAAATGCCGTCTTAAACAGGCACTTATCAAGGATAAACGTCAGAAAGAGCTTTATATGCTCCCTGCCGCTCAGACAAGAGATAAGGACGCTGTAACCGGCGAACAGATGAAAAAGCTTTGTGATGAACTCAGAGAAGAATTTGATTACATATTCGTTGACTGTCCGGCAGGTATCGAGCAAGGCTTTAAAAACGCTATTGCCGGTGCTGATGAAGCTATCGTTGTTACAACTCCCGAAGTATCGGCAGTCCGTGACGCTGACAGAATCATCGGTCTTCTTGAAGCAAACGAAATCAGAGAACCTAAACTCATTGTAAACAGAGTAAGGGTTGATATGGTAAAACAGGGTAATATGATGAATGTTGAAGATATTGTTGAGCTTCTCGCTATCAATCTCCTCGGCGTAGTACCCGATGATGAGGATATTATCATAACCTCAAACAAAGGCGAACCCGCTGCAATGAATGTAAAATCACGTACCGGTGCAGCTTACAAAAACATAGCTTTAAGACTCCAGGGTCAGCAGGTACCGCTGCTTCCGCTTGAAAACGACAAATTCTTTGATAAAGTAAAGAATTTGTTCCGCAAGAAATAATGGAGGTGCCGAGATAATGTTTGAAAATTTGGTAGGACTGTTCACTCGCCAGAAATCCGGCAACGTTGCAAAGGACAGAATGCAGGTTCTGCTGGCAATTGACCGTCAGAAAACCTCTGTAATATCTGAAGATGTTATAACAAAAATAAGAGAAGAAATCATGGAGGTTATTAGCAAATATCTTGAAATAGATATGACTGCTCTTGATGTTAAGGTAGAAAGAACAACAGACGAGACAGGACGTGTAGTTTCTGCCGTTGTTGCAAACGTACCTATAAATAAAATGGTAAAATAAATTCGCAAGGGACTGAGGAAAAAATGAACATTGCGCTTATAGCACACGATAAAAAGA
The DNA here is from genome assembly GCA_045657605.1 of Clostridia bacterium. Taxonomy (GTDB): domain Bacteria; phylum Bacillota; class Clostridia; order RUG12999; family RUG12999; genus JAZOTK01. The sequence continues at coordinate 4,413 of JAZOTK010000166.1, read as the reverse complement.
AAGAACTCATGGTACAATTCTGTATCGCATACAAAGGAACACTGGAAAAACACAATCTTTGCGCAACCGGTACTACCGGCGGTCTTATATCCGAAGCAACGGGACTTCATGTTCACCGTTTTCTTTCGGGTTCTCAGGGAGGCGACCAGCAAATTGGCGCAAGAATTGCCTTTAATGAGATTGACCTTGTCCTGTTTTTCCGCGACCCGCTTACAGCGCAGCCGTACGAGCCCGATATAGCGGCACTTTTAAAGCTTGCCGACCAGCAAAACGTACCCTTTGCAACCAATATAGCAACTGCAGAGGTATTAATTCTCGGACTTGAACGTGGCGACCTGGATTGGCGTGATATTGTAAACCCAAAATCCGGCGAATCCGGCCGCATAGGCTAATTTAAAAAAAGCAAAATCAAAACACACCATAACAGCATTCTGACAAATGCTTGTTTTGGTGTGTCTTTTTTATGCTTCGTGTGGTCTGTGCTTTTATCGTAGACCCGTCGGGGCAATGAGAAAATTGTGCAGAGCGGACAAACTGAGAGGCCAAAGCATAGGCTTTGGCCTCTTGCCCGAAGGCGTACAAAAGGTACGTCGAGCGGCGAAGTTTGTTCGCAGTATAAAGCATTTTTATGCTTTATGCGGTCTGTGCATTTTATCGCAGCCCCGATTATTATGCGAAGAATTTTGATATATATCCCTGCACCCACAGAACGAGAAGTACTATCGGCAGGATATATTTTGCGTAAATTCTGAAGGCTTTCGGGAATCCTATACCTTTACCGGTATTCGCTTCCTGAATAAAGTTATCCCAGCCCCAGCCGAATTTTTTGCTTGTACAGAACAGTACGTACACAAGTGAGCCCAGAGGCAGTATGTTGTTACTGATTATAAAATCCTCAAGGTCCATTATAACACTGCCTTCTCCGAAAGGCGCAATATGTGACCACAGGTTAAAGCCCAGCGCGCAGGGCAGTGAAAGCAGGATAACTAAAATTCCGTTTATCAGACAGGATTTTTTTCTGCTCCATCCCCAGAGGTCTGTTCCGAACGAAAGTATATTTTCAAATACTGCTATAACTGTTGACATCGCCGCAAATATCATAAATACGAAAAAGAGCGCTCCCCATATTCTGCCGCCTGCCATTGAGTTGAATATGTTAGGCAGTGTCTGGAATACCAGACCGGGTCCGCCTGCCGGGTCAAGGTTATATGCAAAGCAGGAAGGTATGATTATAAGTCCTGCTATAAATGCTACTGCTGTATCAAGCAGGGCTATTGATACCGACTCGCCAAACAGCTTTCTGTCACGGCTGATATAGCTTCCGAAAATCGCCATCGAACCCATACCGATTGAAAGTGTGAAGAACGCCTGTCCGAGTGCCGCAAATACGACCTCGCCAAATCCGCTTTCTGCCATACGTCCGAAATCGGGTACAAGATAATATTTCAGTCCCTCGCCCGCTCCCGGCAGAGTTACTGCTCGTACAGCAAGTACCGATATTATCGCCAGAAGCGCCAGCATCATTACCTTTGTAATCTTTTCAACGCCTTTTTGCAGTCCCAGTGAGCAGATGATAAAACCTAAAACAACAGCAAGTGCCATAAATCCTACAACTACGGTGGGATTTGCCGTCATCGCACCAAACTGCGCCGATACATCTTCCGGCGGAAGACCGACAAAATCGCCTCTTACCATTTTGACAAAATATTCAAACATCCAGCCGGTTACCGTTGTATAGAACATCATAAGCAGGTAATTTCCCGCCATACCTACCCAACCGAACCAATGCCATTTAGTTCCTTCCGGCTGAAGAACACGGAACGAATCCGCTATACTTTTCTTACTTGCTCTGCCCACGGCAAATTCCATAGTCATAATAGGCAGACCGAAAATTACCAGAAACAGCAGATAAAGCAGAATAAACGCCGCACCGCCGTACTCCCCTACAATATAAGGAAATCTCCATACATTACCAAGTCCAATGGCACAACCTGCCGAAATCAGTATAAACCCAAGCCTTGAGCCAAACTTTTCTCTTTGCATAAACACAATCCTCTCTTAATATCACACCTTAACGGGTGACTATATTTTTTATAGCTGTTCAACGTAGTTAAACATCTTTTCAATTTCTCTCAGTTCGCTTTCTTTGTTTGAGATGAGCCAGCTTTCGCGCAGGGCTTTCAGCCAGCTAAAAGTGTCTGAAACTCTTTCAATTTTATATCCGGCAAGCTTTGCGAGAAGCTCTGCCATTACGATAATTCCTTCTGCTGCTATAAGCATTTCTCTGCGGTATTCTTCTTTTTCCCAGGTCTGTGATTTCACGCCGTCAATAACCTTAAGGCAAGTTCCTACAGCACTTTTAACCGCTTCTTCTTCGGGGTACTGATATTCAAAATCACTACCGTAACACAGATTTGAATAGTTTTTCACAAGCTGTTTCCAGGAAATTTTCTTATTTGCCTCGTCCAGCATAGTGAGGTATTCTACTGCCTTTTCGTTTTTATACTGCAGAGCATTTATACTACATTCAAATTCTTCATTAATGACGGTTGTTTTGTTCCAGGATTTTGCCGCACCTAAAACAAGACCGTGCATAGCAAGCTCAAGCGAGCAGGGGTTACCCAAATCACCCCAGTTTGTATTAAGCATACCCTCTGCACCGTGTTTATATCCTAAATCGAGCAGGTTGCTTATATTTCTGCCACCCTCGTCTATACCTTCAATCAGTCTTGCCCACGAACTTGTTCCCGGACACACGATTTGTCTGCAGCCCAGTTTTTCAAAAACGACAAGCTTTTCTTCGGGCGGCTCCGGGCTATAATCCCAGTTTAAGAACTGAATATCAGCCGGCAGGGACTGTATTGTTTCCGGATGTTCCAGAACAATATCTCCCCACATCATTATTTTTTTACCTTTTGATACGAGGTAATCTATAATTTTATTTACAAAATCAATATAAATCCTGCCTGTATCTTTATCCTTATGCTTACCTGTTTTCAAGTCAAAGGTTTCATCGCAGCAAATATTGAATTTATCTGTACGAAACAGCGGCATAAACTGGTCTATAAGACTTTTTATAACTTCAATGCTTTTAGGACTGAGCGGATCTATCGTATGATGTTTCATACGTGCCTGCCAGAAAATATCTTTGTCGCTGTAATCGTCAAGCACACGCAGGTCAGCATATTCTTCTTTCTGAAGCAGTTCATATAAATGTCCGAACGTTGCGATTGACGGAACAAATTCCACGAAATTATCGTAGCAGTAATCGTCCAGCTCTTTTATCTCGTCTGCGGTGAGATACCCGAACTTTTCTATATCATCGCCGAACTCTTTAAACGGGAATGTATGCTCCACATAAAGCTGGAGCATATTCATTTTATAATACGCTACTGTATCTATGAGATTTTTGAGCGTTTCTACCGTAGGAACCTTTCCTCTTGTAACATCGTGATAAAATCCGCGGATTCCCATATCGGGTTTATCTTCAATATGCAGGCATGGTACGGTATCATTTTCAAATATCTGTCTTAATGTCTGAATACCGTAGAAAGCACCTTGCACGCTGTCACCGTGTATTGTTATTTTATCCTCGCAGATGTCGAGCGTATAACCTTCCGACGCTTTATCACAGCACTCAATTATGAGCTCAGCGCCCTCTGCTCCCTGCTCAAAAAATCTTAAAGCTTTGTCAATTCTCCCGTCACCCGATAAGTTCTTTATACAAAGTGTTTTTGACCCTAAAGCTTTTTCTCCGATACTCATTATTTGCGGTTTTGGTAATAAATTCATATCATTTTATCCTTTTTGGTAACAAATATAAAACCGGAAAACTCAGGGTTCCGGTTTTTAGTGATTTCTATCCGAATATCCGGCCTGTTTTTGTCTGAATCTTCCTTACCTTTAATTTTACCACAGTACACCCTTTATGTCAAGGTAATTTTTGTTTTTTGGGGGTTAAACAAAAGGGTTGCTCACCGGAAAGTGAGGCAACCCTTTTTTGTGAAATTATTTTTCTTTGTTTCTGAATACAAACGAATATATGTCTGCTTCACACAATGTGAATTTAAGACGTACCTTTTTGTATTTGAGCTTTGATACATCAGCGCTGTCACCGAAATATACCGTTCTGTCAGTTGTATCACCGAAAAGCTCACAGCTGATAAAGTTTTCATAGGATTTTCCGTTTATATCCTGAATTTCAACAAATACCCAGCCTGCAGCAGATGTTGAGAAGTTAATACTCATCTCATCGCCACCGAACATTATAGGTTTAGTAACCACTGTTTTTATATCAGAATCGCCGTGATAAGATGCAAAGCCGTCAAGTCTTATGCTGTGACGATATAATTTCATAGGATCTGTTCCCCATGAGCCTTCGGGTACATAAAGAGAAATCTCATTGCCCTGTTC
>JAZOTK010000165.1:0-2396 GCA_045657605.1 Clostridia bacterium | reverse complement strand
CCGGTTTCAAGTGCCGTTTCGCTTTTTGAATTTATAATATCTATAACTGCTTCTGCTTGTACAAGGTCAAGTTTACCGTTTAAAAATGCACGTTTGGTAAACTCCCCTGCTTTAGCCTGACGGGCTCCTGCCAAAAACAAGGATTTCATTATTTCACGAACTACCGTCATTGAACCGTGACAGCTTATTTCAACAGTATCTTCACCCGTATAACTTCCCGGCTGTTTCATAACCGTTGTCATTACCTGGTCTATCGTTTTACCGGTTTCATCTTTTATTTTTCCTAAATGTACAGTATGTGTATCAACAGTTTCAAGATTTTTTGAAAATATACTGCTGCAAATTTTTATTGCATCACTACCGCTTACTCTTATAACCGCAATGCCGCTTGTTCCGACAGGAGTTGCAAGAGCTGCTATTGTATCTGCTGTCATATTTAAACCTTCTTTAATAATTATCATATTTGGTTATTACTTCTCACTTTTATTATACCATAAATTAGGAAAATAAGCAATACTAAAATAAAAAAAATATAATTATATTTTTTTAAATTTTGGGTTGATAAATTTAAAATTTTGTGATATAATTATATTATGGATATTTTTAAACTTATGAATAATAATTGGAGTGAATTATGATGATAGATATCGAAAGAATTTGGGAGCAGACTCTTGAAATTCTCAAAACCGAAATATCCGAGGTTGGTTACAAAACCTGGTTTGAACCCATTATTCCGGTAAGCTATACCGAAGATAATTTTACAATAGCTGTTGAAAATCCTATTTTTCAGAACAGTATAAAACGATATGAATCACTTATATGTAATTCAATGAAACAGGTTACATCAACACCTGTTAAACTTAATATAATACTTTCTTCTCAGATAAACGACTATACGCCTGCAGAAAATATTATTCCCGAGGTTAAGATAAACACAAATACCGTCGGGGTAAATCCTAAATATACTTTTGATAATTATGTTATAGGATCAAGTAACAGATTTGCACACGCAGCTTCCCTTGCTGTTGCAGAAACTCCTGCACAGGCATATAATCCGCTCTTCTTATATGGAGGGTCCGGTCTGGGAAAAACTCATCTGATGCACGCTATCGGAAACTACATATCTCTTATGAACCCATCGCTTAAAATAATGTATGTATCATCTGAAGCTTTTACTATTGAACTTATTAATTCAATTAAAGATAATAAAAACCAGGAGTTCCGTAATAAATACAGAATGATTGATGTTCTTTTAATTGACGATATACAGTTTATCGGCGGTAAAAAGACAACAGAAGAAGAATTTTTCCATACATTTGAGCATCTTTATAATGCAAATAAACAGATTATTATTTCCAGTGACCGTCCCCCGAAAGAAATGAATACTCTTGAAGACAGATTACGTTCACGTTTTGAGTGGGGTCTTATATGTGACATACAGTCTCCCGATTACGAAACCAGACTTGCTATTTTGCAGAAAAAAATGCAATCTCTTGATACAGAGATTCCTAATGATGTACTTGATTATATAGCAAGTAATGTAATAACAAATATACGTGAACTTGAAGGGGCACTTACAAGAATAACAGCTTTTGCAAAGCTTAATAATCTTGAAATAACAATAAATGTTGCTGAAAATGTTCTGAAAGAATATGCTGTGCAAAAAACAAAAATATATACGGTTGAACAGATAAAAAAATATGTTACCGATTATTTTGACCTGCCATATGATTCACTCGATTCAAAATCACGTACAAAAGAAGTTGCATATGCCCGTCAGCTTGCAATGTATATATGCAGAAATCTTCTTGACTATTCTTTCCCGAGAATAGGACAAGACTTTGGCGGACGAGATCATTCTACAGCAATGCATGCAATAAAAGCAATAGAAAAAATAATAGGTAGTGATACTGCGGTAAAAACTCATTATAATGATATTGTAAAATCAATTCAGGAAAACTGAAGTTTTCCACATTATTAACACACTATGCTGTTAAATTGTTGATAATAAAATGTGAATAATAATTTTATGTAAAAAAATGTAAAATTTTTATTCATAGATTCAGTAGAGTTCTTCACATATACTGTGGATAATTTTCTTTGTAAAAATACAGTATTTTAGTTTTTTACACATTATCCATAACCTCTACTGAAACAACTATATATATTATACAGAAATAACGTCCACGAAAGGACAAATATATTTAAAGGAAGTGCTATAAATGAAAATTTCATGTAATAACTATGATTTACTCGAAGCTCTTCAGGCTACACAGAAAGCTTCTTCCGCAAATACTTCATTTCCAATACTCGAAGGTATATTATTTGAAGCTGATGATGAAATAAGACTTACCGGAAATAATCTTGAAATTGCTATTGAATATAAGGTTGACGGT
>JAZOTK010000164.1:0-3779 GCA_045657605.1 Clostridia bacterium | reverse complement strand
CCGTATTTTTTAAGGCAGGGGAGAATTTTTTCGGCAGTCCCGATGGGAGAAATTCCATTGTTTTCACATATTTTTGTAAGTGTGTACATTCCGATAGCTACCGCCATGCCGTGAGAAATCCCTTTATAATCGTAATAGCCTTCAATAGCGTGACCTAAAGTATGTCCGAAATTAAGGAGCATTCGCTCGCCTGTATCACGTTCATCATTTTCGACTATCCCGCGTTTTATATCAACACAGTTATAAATTATATTTTCGATATTTTCATCAAACTCGCTGCGGGAATATTCCGACAGTCTGTCAAACAGAGATTTGTCACGGATACATCCGTATTTTATAACCTCCGCCATACCGTCTGTGAAAAATTCGGGGAGCAGGGTGGCGAGAACATCGGGGTCTATTATAACAAGCTCGGGATGATAGAAATTGCCTACCATATTTTTACCCTGAGGAAGGTCAACGGCAACTTTGCCGCCTACGGAAGAATCCACCTGTGCGAGGAGGCTTGTGGGAATCTGTATGTATTTTATGCCGCGCATATAAGTAGCGGCGGCAAACCCCGAAATATCACCCGTAACACCGCCACCGAGAGCGATAATAAAATCACCGCGGTTGATTTTGTTTTCGGCGGCACAGGTATAAATATCGCTAAGGGTTTTAAGCGTTTTACTTTCCTCACCTGCGGGGAACACAAATTTTACCGTATCAATTCCTGCAGATATAAGAGAATTTCTGACAAAATCTCCGTAATATCTGTCGACATTTGAATCCGTAATCAGAAGACAACGACCGCTTTTTATTACGGAACGGACAAGACTGCCGCAGTTTTTCAGACAGCCTTTTTCTATTATAATATCATACTTTTTATCTTTTAAATTTACCGAAAGGTTCACTTGCTCCATCTCCCGCAAATAATGGTTTAAGGGAACATCTGAATTTTCAGAGGTTTCCTTATATATTTTATCACTTTTTTTCGCAATTTTCAATAGTAAATATAAATTTTTATTGACAAACTCTGAAATTAGTTATAAAATAATATATATACTTATTTTTAGGAGAATAGCTGATATGAATGAAATTGTACTGATAAAGCTTGGAGAAATAATCCTTAAAGGGAATAACCGCCACAGATTTGAGGAAAGTCTGGTTGCAAATATAAAACACGCCGTAAGACACGTGGGAAGCTACCGCGTATGGAGAGCGCAGGGAACAATGTATGTTGAGCCCAGAGACGAAAACTCTAAAATCGAGCCGGCTATAGAGAAAATAAAAAAAGTATTCGGAATTACGCAGATTTCACCGGCTTACGGTGCGGAAAAGGAAATGAACAGTATATATGAGGTTATTTCCGCAAAATGTGCCGATACGCTTAAAAATGCAAAAACCTTTAAGGTGGAAGCAAAACGTGCTGATAAAAAATTCCCGCTGGCATCACCGCAGATTTGTGCCGAAACAGGCGGATATATTTTATCGAAATTCCCTCATCTTAAGGTTGATGTGAAAAATCCTGAGGTTACTGTGAATGTTGATATAAGAGACAGACAGGCTTTTGTATACAGCGAAAAAATAAAAGGTGCGGGAGGACTTCCCACAGGCACAAGCGGAAAAGCGTCTCTGCTTCTGTCGGGCGGTATTGATTCGCCTGTTGCCGGCTGGCTTATGGCGAAAAGAGGACTTCAGCTTGAAAGTATAAACTTTTTCAGCTATCCCTATACATCTCAGCGTGCCAAAGAAAAGGTAAAAGCCTTAAATGAAATACTGGAAAGCTATGCAGGTCGTATGCCGCTTCATATAGTTCCGTTTACGGATATTCAGATGAAGATAAAAGAAAAATGCCCACCCGAACAGCTTACCATAATAATGAGAAGGTTTATGAACAGAATTTCGCAGGAAATAGCAGTTAGAAACGGCTCGTCCGCACTTATTACGGGCGAAAGCCTTGCACAGGTGGCAAGCCAGACACTCCAGAGTATGGTTGTAACAAACGAGGTGGCAAAAATCCCTGTGCTTCGTCCGCTTGTGGGACTTGATAAACAGGAGATAATCGTATATGCACGTAAAATAGGTACTTTTGAAACTTCTATACTGCCTTATGAGGACTGCTGTACCATATTTGTACCGAAAAACCCCGAGCTTCGTCCGAAACTTGATAAAATAATGCTGTCCGAAGAAAAGCTTGATGTTGACGGACTGGTGAAAGAGGCTGTGGAAGGTACAGAAATTTTATAATGAGCAGTTATGTATATATTTTAAAATGTGCGGACGGTACGCTTTACACCGGCTGGACAACCGATACTAAGGAGCGACTTAAAAGCCATAACGAGGGCAGGGGAGCGAAATACACAAGAGCTAGATTACCTGTAGAAATGGTGTATACAGAGGAGCTTGAAAATAAATCTGAAGCACTCAGACGTGAGGCGGCTATAAAAAAGCTGTCAAGAGAAGAAAAACTGAAACTGATTGGTGAAAAATAATAAATCCCTGTGCGGCGCAAAATGCCGTACAGGGATTTTGTTTTATCAGCTACAAATTTTTATTATAGCGGTAGCAAATATTTCCGCGTTTTTCAAAAGACTTTCAAGAGTTATAAACTCGTCGGCACCGTGCATATTGTTCTGCTCGCCCGGGAATTCTGCACCGAAGGCTACGCCGTTTGCGGTTTCGGGTACATAAGTACCACCGCCAATAGCAACGGTGTATCCTTCATTTCCCGTAACTTCGGTATAAGCCTCAAGAAGCTTTTTGATAAAATCACTGTCTGCCGGAACGTGATGCGGCTCCACGCCCACAGCGGATACGATTTTAATTCCGCTGCCGAGGAGCGTGTTTTCAAGTTTTTCTATAACTTCCTGCTTGCAGGTGCAAACGGGGAAACGGATATCTATACCGCCGCGCAGTGTATTATTTTCGGTTTCTGCCGTAGTAAACGCCAGGGTAAGTGAGCCTGAAATTTCATCGGCAAAGTTTACGCCTGCACTCTTGCCGTCGTATTCGCCGTGAGGGAATATTTCTGCAAGCTGAGTAAATACGGGTATATCTTTTTCGGCAAGTATGGAGAAAAGCTTTGTCAGGGCGTTATCACCCTGCTCGGGCAGGGAAGCGTGTGCTCCTGTGCCTGAGGTTTCAATTTTTTCACCAAAAACCTCAGCATATGCACAGCTGGGGACTGCGTTTATGGCATTGCCGCAGGTAGCTACTGAAATTCCGTCGGGCAGAGCAGCTTCTACGGTAATTCTCAGCATACCTTTTTCGATATTTATAAGCGGATACTCCGCATCGGGAGTAAAAAGAAGCTCGGGAAGGCTGTGGTTTTTCGTATAATAAGCCAAATCGGACGAGCCGTTTTCTTCGTCCGTACCGAAAAGCATCTGAACGCTGTGGCGAAGCGGTATTTTAAGCTCTTTTACAGCGTAAAGTGCATAAAGTGCGGCAATTACGGGACCTTTATCATCAATAGTGCCTCTGCCGAAAATCTTTTCGTCACGTATCTCGGCAGAAAACGGGTCATGACTCCAGCCGTCACCTGCGGGAACGACATCAAGATGCCCTAAAATGCCCAGTTTGGGAATATCTTCGCCAAAGACAGCACTGCCCATATAATTTTCAAAATTTTCGGTTTTAAACCCCATTCTTTCGGCTATGGAAAGAACTGCGGAAAGCGCATCGGCACAGTTTTTCCCGAAGGGCATACCTTCCGCCGCCTCGCCTCTTACCGAAGGTATGGCAACGAGAGTTTTAAGGTCTGAAATCATATTATCAAAGTTCGAACTAAGAAATTC
>JAZOTK010000163.1:0-5659 GCA_045657605.1 Clostridia bacterium | reverse complement strand
CGGTATGTTTAAAATCAAGGTTGAGCTTGAAGATATATCTCTTAAATATCTTGACCCTGTTTCTTATGCAGATATTCAGGAATCCCTGGAAGAAAAAATGCGTAATAACAGCGATTATATTGATACTATAATCAGAACAATATCTGAAAAATTACAGTCTCTTGGAATTGCTACCAAGGACATTTACGGGCGTGTAAAACATCCGTACAGCATATTCAAAAAAACATATATGCGCGGCAGAACGCTTGATGAAATATATGATATTTTTGCGGTAAGAGTAATTGTAGAATCTGTGCGCGACTGTTATGCTGTGCTTGGTGCTATACACGATTTGTATAAACCTATTCCGGGCAGAATTAAGGATTATATTGCAATGCCCAAACCTAACCTTTATCAGTCGCTGCACACCACAGTAATAGGTCACGCCGGTGTTCCGTTTGAAATTCAGATACGAACGGAAGAAATGCATACAATCGCAGAATACGGTATTGCCGCTCACTGGAAATATAAACAGGGTATAAACAAAAAAAGCGATGAAGAAAGTAAATTTTTATGGCTTCGGCAAATGCTCGAAGTACAGGGCAGCGTTGCTGATGAAGAAGAATTTATGCAACTGCTTAAAACGGATATGTTTGCCGATGAGGTTTTTGTTTTTACACCTAAAGGTGATGTTATATCACTCCCCTCCGGAAGCTGTCCGATTGATTTTGCGTATGCGATACACAGCGCTATCGGTTCTAAAATGACCGGTGCAAAAGTAAACGGTAAGCTTGTACCGTTATATTATACCTTGCAAAACGGGGATATTGTAAATATTATTACATCTTCCGCTATTCACGGACCGAGCCGTGACTGGCTTAAAATTGTCAAAACTTCAAATGCAAGAAGTAAAATAAATCAATGGTTTAAACGTGAGCGTCGTGATGAAAATATAATACGCGGAAAAGATTTGTTTGAAAAAGAAATCCGCAAATCAGGATATTCTCATGCCCAGATTTATAACGAAGAAATAATGAAGCATGAGATGGACCGTAACCATTTCGCTACGATTGATGATTTATATGCAGCAATCGGCTACGGCGGAATCCCCGCCAGCAAAATGGTATCTAAAATGCGCGACGATTACAGAAGTCGCATTGCTGCTCAGTCTGCTACAGAAAAAGCAGGACAGATAAAACATAATACTTCAAGTAACGGAGTTATGGTTAAAGGCATTGAGAACTGCATGGTAAGACTGTCACGTTGTTGCGGACCTGTTCCGGGTGACAAGATAATCGGTTATATCACCCGTGGCAGAGGCGTTTCAGTACATCGCGCTGACTGTGTTAACGTAATCAACAACTTTATGGGCGAAGGCGAAAGTGACCGTCTTATTGAGGTTGAATGGGAAAATAAATCAGAATCCGTTTCCTACTACGCTGAGCTTCTTATAACAGCAGAGGACCGTACCGGTCTTTTAGTTGATATAACAAACACAATACTTGGATTTAAAATTTCAACCAATAATTTTAATGCAAGGACCAGCAAAGACGGCGTTGCAAGTATTAATATTATGGTAGAAATTCATTCTTCAAATCAGCTTGACAGCCTTATTAAAAAGCTTATGGGAATAAAAGGTGTAATTCAGGTTGTACGTACAATGCAATAAAAAAAAGAACAGACAAGCGGTTTAAATGCTTGTCTGTTCTTTTTTTATCATATTCAAAATCTTATTTTCATTTTCCAATATATTATCATAATATTTTTCGCCAACTCTGGTTTTGATAAAGTTAGATGCAACGTCCATAATTGAACATCTGGTGCTTGTATTATGGGCATCTGACCCAATCAGATGAACAAATCCCTCTTTAACCATCGCAGCAACTAAATCTTTAAGTCCGGGTATTATAAATGCATTTGAATTTACCTGATTATAAAATCCCATATTCATCAGCCGTTCAAAATACTCATCAGATACAGCGCCAATATATCTTTCAACGTGTGCAAGGATTATTTCAAATCCGTCACTGCGAATTTTTTCCAGAGTTTTAAATGTATTCTCTGACCACTTTCTATGAGGCATTTCAAGTAAAATTACATTACTCTCCCCTATTCCGAGCCTTCTGATATCAGTATTAATTAATTCTCTGTCTACATTTACTTCAAATGCCGGAATTATTTCGGGCAAACGGAAATCTACCGAATATGCAAATTCCTTCAGGCGTTCAAGAGAAGCATTTCTCTTTGCAATCGCAATAGCAGGGGACATATTTTTCGGGAGAAAATGAGGTGTTGCTATTATCTTTTCAACTCCCTGTCGCACACTCATCTGTATCATACTGATTGCCATTTCGTTATCTTTTGCCCCGTCATCGACAAACGGAAGGATATGCGAATGAAAATCTATCAACTCAAGCACACTCCTTCCGTTTATTTAATCATTATTTTATTATTTGTTATGGTTACCTTTTATTTTTGACATTTTAAATGTTTTTTTTGTGTCTTCAGAAGAATCGGTTACAGAATCCGTTTTTTCTTCATCCTCAACATCATTTTTATCTGTATATCCATACATTCCGCCATAATAAGCAAATCTTTTATGCTTTTCTTCACCGTTATAATAGTAATATCCGCCGTATCTGTACTTATACGTATAACCGGTACCAACATTGTAAACACGAACATCGTTGAGTATCGAACCTATAATATTAGCGCCTGATTTTTTAAGATTTGCTACCGTATCCATAATAACCTTAAGTCTTGTAAACTGCTGTTTTACTACCAGAATCAGTCCGTCAGCATACTTAACAACAACAGATGTATCTGCAATGATATAGGCAGGTGCTGTGTCAATCAAGATGTAATCATAATCTGCACTGTCAAGCTCCGCAAAGAAAAGTTCAAGTCTCATTGAAGAAAGAAGCTTAGATGTGTTTCTTACAGATTTCGAACACGGAATAATATCAAATCCGAGTTCCGAATTCATTACTTCATCTTCGAGTTTTTTACCACGGATAACGTTTTCAATACCGCCTCTGTTTTTTACATCAAGTTTCAGCTGTCTTGCAACATTAGGCTTCTTCATATCAAGGTCAATAAGAAGTACTCTATGGCCCATATCCGCCAGTACGGTTGCTATATTAATTGATGTTGTTGTTTTTCCTTCACCTGCAAGTGAACTTGTTATCATAAGCTTGTAGGGACGCTTATCAACAGAATTATTCTTAAGAACTGCTCCTGTCATGAAATAAGATTCAGTAAATCCGGCATTGGCTTCTCCTGTATAAATGAAGGTTTTTTCAACCTCATGTTTAACACTTGCATGAGGTATTTCACCAAATACAGCAAGTCCGGTTTTATATTCTATATCCTCAGAGTTTTTAACTTTCATTGTCAGGAAGTTAACCAGTATAACAAAGAACGCCGAAATAAGGAACCCAATAAGTGCTGCAGTAATTATATACGGCACAGTCATCGGCGAGCTCGGATTTTTTGGGAGCGTTGCAAAGTCAAGAATATTAACACTACCCTTTTCAACGGTCTCGAGCATTATCTGCGGCGCTACTTCCATAGTTGCATTAGCGATACTTTTAGCCATATACGGATCAACATGCTCCGCTTCAATATATACAACGTGAGTGTTTTCCGCAGCTGTAATTGTAACAGCATTTTTAATCGTTATTGCATTGTCATTTATGCCGAGATTATTTACTACATATCTGAAAATCTTATCACTCGTAAGAACCTCTTCGTATGTAGTCATAAGCTGTTTTGTGAGAGAAACATCATTAGCACCTACGGCCTGCCCTTCGACCTTGGAGTTAACAACCATTGAAGCTTTTGCAGTATATTTGGGTTCATAAGTAATATTACTGAAAAAGTAACCAAGAATTGCAAAAACAATTGTAACTGCTATAATAATTTCCTTCCATTTCATTATCCAGAATATCACATCGGAAATTTCCATTGCAAAAAATATATTATTCTTCTTTCCGTTTTCCAAAATAGCATCTCCTCTATATTAAACTATACCGGGTCAGTTTTAATTTAAAATATATGTTACCCTACCGGTGCCGTCTTCTGCAAAGACAACAGAAAGTATATATGACTCACCAACCCATCGGCTTTCAACTGTAATTTCACCGTTATCGTATGCTTTGTTATATTTTTCTATTAGCTCTTTAGTATCGTCCGTGTCTTCACTCACGCTTGTATTGTTAATGGAATATCCTTCTTTTTTGTATATCTCAGTTGTACATTCACCGTATTTAGTTGTAAGCGCCTGCATTACATTCAGATAATCATCATATGTGTTTTTCTCTGTATTCTGTACAAGATAATAGGAAATTTTATTTTCTTTTTCATTAGCTCCTGTAAACCCATACTGACATATCGAATTGCTCAGCCAACGGCAAAGATCGTTTTCTTCGGCGGTTGCTTTCGGAATAAAATCAACAAAATTAAGAACTTGTCCGGACACCTGGCGCTGTTCACAACCTATTATATATTGCTGCGTACTGTCAAGAGCTACAAATGATGGCAGGAATAAATCGTCATATACTCCGCTTCTTACATCGGATTTTGTTATAAATTCAACCGTATTATAATACAATTCAGCCTTAGGTACTTTGGGATAAAGTATTTTACTTGCCGAACATCCCGATAAAAGCATTACTAATATAAGCGAAATGCATAAATAGCATTTTTTCATACAAATCAACATTCCTTCCGTATTATCTTATATACTTGTTTGAAAAATTTAATTCCACATACAATTATATCATATTTATTTAGAAAATACAATAGTTTTTTAAAAATTTTTCATACAATATATTTATTGTTCTCTTGAAACCGTAATTATTTTTTCGTTATCAATTGAAATAATTTCATCAGCACAGGAAAGTGCGGCTTTTTTATGTGAAATTATAATACAGGTTTTGTCCTTCATCTTTCTGATATTTTCAAGTACACTTGCCTCTGTTTTTTCATCAAGAGCAGATGTCGCCTCATCAAGAAGCAGTATCGGCGCATCGTAAAGCAGAGCTCTTGCTATCGCCAGACGCTGAACCTGTCCTTCTGATAATCCGAGACCGCGTTCGCCTAAAACCGTATCAAGACCGTTTTCCTGTTCTTCTATCAAATCCCATATACATGCCGCTTTTGCACATTCTTTTATTTTTTCGTCATCTGCCGTTGTGCAGGCAAATTTGATATTATCACGTATCGTTCCTGAAAGTATCATGTTACCTTGCGGAACATAGGCAAAGAGTCCTCTTACAGATTTTCCGACAGGAAGTTCGCCTTTATTTGTAACAACGGATATTTCTCCGGTGTTAGGTTCAATTATACCTAAAACAAGCTTAAGAAGCGTACTTTTACCCGCACCGGAATCGCCTGCAATCGCTATAAACTTACCTTTTTCAATATTATACGAGGCATCTGTTAAAATATTTTCTTTATCATATGCAAAAGAAACTCCACCAATTTTAATAGATTTCATCTGAGCGTAAAGGTCAGGAACATCAGACACGGGAACTCCTTCCTCATCTTTAATTTCTTCAAGCTCCATTATACGCTCGGAAGATGCCAGCATATTATAAAACTGCGGCAAAAGTGATGATATTTGCATAAATGGCGTCTGAATCTGATTTATAATCTGAATAAACGCCATAAGAGTACC
>JAZOTK010000162.1:0-3591 GCA_045657605.1 Clostridia bacterium | reverse complement strand
CGAGTAGTACAAGTCCTATTCCTTTAATTCCGTTAAAATCACAGGGGACTATGCCTCTTTCTTCATAGCCCAGTTTTTTATACATTGCCCTTGCTTTTTTATTTTTTTCGTTGGTATCTATTCTCAGATACCTGCATTTTTCCGATTCGGCGTATTTTTCATAAAACAGTGCAAAGCTTTTTCCGTATCCCTTCCCTGCCGCATCGGGAGATATAACCAGCGTGTGCAGTACCATAACGCTGTCTTCGTCCGCCTCATATCTCCAGTTGCCGAGGCTATATTCCTCTACCTGTTTTTTATTTATAATTGCGGCACCTACCACCGTGTCCCCGTCTTCCTCCACAAACAGGTCACCTCGTTCCAACGCCCCCTGTGCCGTATCTCTTGTAGGATAAACCCCTCTTATCCAACCTATGGTGGTTTCTCCATTTTCTTCAAGAGTATGGATTTCGTTATAAATTTCTTCTATTCTGTCTATATCCTTTGCCTCTGCTTTTCTGAATTTCATATTATTTCGCCCTCACCAGCTCTTTAAACTCTCTGTGTGTTTCCGAATTTGTTGCTATTATATGCCTATTAGTTTCCGGATAAGTTATTTCTCCTTCCGGATATGATACCACCCCTCCGGCTTCTCTTACTATAACCGTCCCTGCCGCATAATCCCACGGTTTTAAATATCTGCCCAGAAACCCATCCGCTCTGCCACAGGCTACATATGCCATTTCTACCGCCGCCGACCCCAGCGTTCTTATATCCCGACAGCTCGTATATATTTTTTCGGCATAGCCTGCCGCCTGCTCGTGTTCTTCTTTAAAATAAGCATTAAACTCATACAGCGCGAGACAGTCGGAAAGCTTTTGTGCAGTGCCGCAGTTTATCTTTTCTCCATTCAGATATGCGCCCTTTCCTTTTTCTGCCCAAAACATCTCGCCACTTTGGGGAATATAAATCACTCCTGCTGTTATTTCGCCGTTTTCGCAGTATCCCAGCGATACTCCGCACAGTCCAATACCGTACATAAAATTTGTTGTTCCGTCTATAGGGTCTAAAATCCAGCATTTATCTTTGTTTGAAGAAATCGGTTCTTCTTCCTCGGAAAGGAATCCCACATCAGGAAATTCCTCCGTCAGCCTTTTGTGCAGATATTCTGAAATTGCAATATCCGCTTTTGTGACAAAATCCGCTTCCCCTTTTTTTCTGACATCATTTTTTAAACCGCTGTCAAAAAATATTTTATCCGTTTCTTTCACGATTGCTGTTATTTTTTCAATATTCAAGCTTAAGTCTCCTCTGTCACTTATCTTTTTAAAATCTTGCCTGCCACCGAGCATATAACAAATATTACTGCATCTGCCGCTGCGATTGTTGCTCCTACCGGTGTTGATGCCACGATTGCGATAAGTATTCCGAAAAATGCCGCCGACACCGCCAACACAGCCGAGCATATAACTACGCCCTTAAAGCTTTTCATTATCCGCATTGCCGAAAGCGGCGGAAATGTTATAAGCGCCGATACCAGCAGTGAGCCTGCCAGTTTCATTGAAATTACAATTATAACCGCTGTCAGTACCGCTGTCATAAGGTTATAAAATTCCGTATTTGTTCCCGTAGCTTCTGCAAAGCTTTCATCGAAGGTTACCGAAAAAATTCTGTTATATAATAATGTAAATACCAGAATTACTGCCGCCGACATAACCACGCTTATCAAAACATCGGTTTCTTTAAGCGTAAGTATTGCCGTTGACCCGAACAAACTGCTGCATACATCTCCCGCTACATTTGCCGAAGTCGAGAATTTGTTCATCAGCAGATAACCCGCCGCCATTGACCCTACCGACAGCATTGCAATTTTCGCATCACCGGCTATTTTTGTATTTCTGCCGTTTTTGAGCAGAAATACTGCCGCGGCTACAGTTATCGGAAGTATCACCAGCATATTACTGCTTGTCAATCCCAGAACTGCCGCTATTGCCATTGCTCCGAAAGCGACATGAGAAAGACCATCACCTATAAACGAATAGCGTTTAAGAACAAGCGGCACTCCCAGCATTGAAGCACATAGTGCCGTAAGTATTCCCGCTATCATTGCATATCTCACAAAAGGATATGTAAAATAATTTAATATACTCATATACCATCACCGCTTTGCATAAATCTCTCAAAAGCACCGCTCATCATATATTCTCCGGCAGTACCTGCAAATATTATTTTTTTACCAAGCTGAACCACGTGAGAAGCAAATTTTACCGATTCTGCATCGTGCGATACCATTATTACCGTTACTCCGCTATCACGGTTAATCTCCTTTATAACATTATACATTTCACTTGCCGCTACGGGGTCAAGTCCTGCCATGGGCTCGTCCAGCAGTATAAGCTTTTCTGCCGCACAAAATGCCCTTGCGAGAAGAACTCTTTGCTGTTGTCCGCCCGAAATTTCACGGAAACTTTCCTTTGCAAGGTCTTTTATTTCCAGCCTTTCCATATAGTCCAAAGCTTTTTTCTTCATATCTTTTGAATAAAACAGTCTTTTCCCGCAGGACGGAAGCATTCCCGACATTACGATTTCAAATGCGGTTGCCGGAAAATCTTTTTGCAGAGAGGTTTTCTGCGGAAGATATCCTACCCCTCTTTTCCCCTTTCCGGATGCATATATAATTTCGCCCGAAACTGGCTCGTGTAATCCGGCTATTGCCTTTATGAGTGTGCTTTTCCCTGCACCGTTCTCGCCGAGAATGCACAGATAATCACCCTCGCAAACCTCAAAATCTATTCCTTCGCAAACTATTTTACCCTCATATCCCAAGGTTACATTTTTACATATAATCTGACTTTTTTTCAATTTGCACCATCCTTATAAAGCACGCTTTTCAGTACCGCCATATTGTTTCCCATCACCGAAAGATAAGATTTTTCAGTTTCGGCGGCAGTCACCGACTGGCAGGAATCCAATATTTTAATATCACAGCCGCTATTCTTCATATTGGATATTACAGTCTGTGCCAGTCTGTTATCCGAATTTTCTATTGTAAATACTGCAGAAGCATTTATCTCATCTGCCTTTTGTGCAAGATAAATTATCTTGTCAAAACCGACCTCTGAATCTGCCGAGCATCCCTCGAAAGCGGCGTGTACCTCAAGTCCGTAATCCTCTGCAAGATAGCTGAAAGGATAGCGGTCACAGAAAATTATCTCAGCGGAATCAGCCTTTTTTATCATTGTTTCAAACTCAGTATCTAATTTTTCAAGCTCAGACACATATTTTTTTGTATTCTCCCTGTATATCTCTGCATTTCCATTATCTGCAAGACAAATAGCTCTGCTTATTTCCTCTGCAAGCACCTTCGCCTTTTTAAGTGACAGCCATACGTGCTCGTCACATTCGGTCCCGTGATTATGGTCAGACTCACACTCTCCTGCAATATCTACCATATTTATTTTAATCATATCACTGTTTTGAGGATTTTCTGCCGCCTTTGCAAGCGCGCTGTCCGAAGCCCCTCCGGCATATATAAATATGTCACAGGAAGAAATCATTGCTATCTCTGCTACTGACGGCTGATAGCTGTGTAAATCTTCCCCGTTTTCCGCA
>JAZOTK010000161.1:0-4780 GCA_045657605.1 Clostridia bacterium | reverse complement strand
CTTATTATCTCTTTAAGCTCGTCTACTTCGGGTTTTTCTGCAAAACCCGTTACATAACCAATCTGCTTTAAATTTGCATTGCCAAAAGGAACCTCTACTCTCATTCCGACTTTGATATTCTCACCCGCCAGATAGTGAAAGGTTCTGTCAAGACTTTTTACACGACTGTTTATAACCACTTCGGCTATTCTTTTCATAACAAATCAATCGCCCTGTCCAAAATTATTTTTGCAAGCTCCTGCTTTGGCATATTCTCAAGCTGCTCGCAGGTTCCCTCTTTATTTATTATGCATGCGGTATTTGTATCATACGCAAACCCTGCATTTTCCTCTGCTACGTTGTTTGCAACTATAAGGTCTGCACCTTTTTTTATAAGCTTTGCATATGCCTGCTCTGCAAGGTCACGGGTTTCCATACAGAATCCCACAACAACGCCTTTTTTTCTGTCTTTGCATACACTCTCCAAAATATCAGGATTTTTCACAAGCTCAATTACAGGAATTTCATCTTTTTTCAGTTTATGCTCAGCAAATTTTGCGGGTCTGAAATCACCTACTGCCGCTGCCTTTACAATAACGTCGCAGTCGGGTGCATATTTTTTCACCGCATCATACATATCAGTCGCACTCACTACCTTTATAAGCTCCACTCCTGTCGGCGGCGTGATATTTACTTCTCCCGATACAAGGATTACCTCCGCACCCCTGTTTTTCGCATTTTTTGCTACTGCATATCCCATTTTTCCGCTGGACGGATTGGATATAAACCTTACAGGGTCCATATATTCTTTTGTGGGTCCTGCTGTAACAAGCACCCTGCGTCCTGTCATATCCTTAGGAGTCAGCGCCGCTTCTATCGCCTCTATAGTTACGGTATTATCAGCAAGTCTGCCTTTGCCTTCCGTTCCGCAGGCAAGTCTGCCGCTTTCAGGCTCTACGAATATATATCCGTATTTTTTGAGTTTTTCAATATTATCCTGCACAATTCTGTTTTCATACATATTGGTATTCATGGCAGGTGCTATTATAACGGGTGCTTTTGTTGCCATCACCGTAGTTGAAAGCATATCATCAGCAATGCCTGATGCTACTTTACCTATGACGTTGGCAGTCGCCGGAGCTATCACGAAAGCATCCGCCTTCTGCGCCAGCGATATGTGTGCGATTTCCCAGTGCTTCGGTTCCTCAAATGTGTCTGTTGCAACGGGATTTGACGTTATGCTTCTGAAGGTTACGGGAGAAATAAATTCCTGTGCCGATTTTGTCATAATGACATTGACATTTGCTCCCGCACGAACAAGTCTGCTCGCCAGATCAGCCGCTTTATATGCGGCAATCCCACCGCTTACACCAAGCACGATATTTTTATTTTTAAGCACTGAAAATCACCTCGTTATTATTCTTCTTCAAACTCCCCGTCGATTTCATCATCAAACTCATCGTCAATTTCAAAATTAATGTCTGCTCCGTTGTCTTCAATAACCACAACCTCGCTTGCAGACATCACTGTTTCGCATTCTGCATCATCACTCTGAACAATGTAAATATCATCTTCGATGATTTCATCAAGAGCTCTTGTGATGGGTTTCATATTCAGCTTTACATTTTTTCTTTCCATTCTCTCTTTGCGGTGCATCTCAAACGGTGAAAGCTCGGGCTGTTTTTCTTTTTCAGTCTTTCTTTCTTCCTGAGCAATTTCTCTTGCTCTTTTTGCTGCCGCAATTACAAGGTCGTATCTGCTGCGATCCTTTCCGAGTTTGTTTACCAGATCATTAATAGGTGGGTATATCATTTTTTAAAACCTCCGAATAAAATTATTTTATGTTAAATTCGCTTATAAGCGTTTTGTTTCTTGATGTACTGAGTTTTTCGGCACATACTATACTTTCCAGTCTCGCTACGGCTTCTTCTACCGTATCGTTCATAAGAATATAATCGTATTTCCCGATAAATCCGAACTCCTCTTTAGCCCTTGTCAGTCTTTTTTCGACAACCTCGGGTGTTTCGGTTCCTCTGCCCACGAGCCTGTCACGAAGCTCGCTGTAAGATGGCGGCAAAACAAAGATAAGCACAGCCTCAGGGAATTTCTCTTTCACCTGAAGTGCTCCCTGCACTTCTATTTCTAAAATTACGTCGTTGCCCGCCTCGAGCTGTTTTTCTACAGCCTCTTTCGGCGTACCGTAATAATTATCGCAGAACTCGGCGTGTTCAAGGAATTTATCCTCAGCTACCAGCTTTATAAATTCCTCTTTACTTCTGAAAAAATAATTTATTCCTTCAGCCTCGCCTTCTCTCGGAGCTCTTGTTGTCATTGAAACAGACAAAAACGCCGTTTGGTTCCTGCTCATAAATTCTTTGCATACTGTGCCTTTCCCAACTCCGGCAGGTCCTGAAATTACAAGAAGAACTCCTTTAGTCTTCATCTTCATTTTCCATTCCTCCCGGCACTTCTTTTCCCGAAAGTCTTCCTGCTACCGTTTCCGGCTGAATTGCCGACAGTATTATATGGTCGCTGTCGGTTATAAGAACCGCTCTTGTTCTTCTGCCATAGGTTGCATCAATCAGCATACCTCTTTCTCTGGCTTCCTGAATGGTACGCTTTATAGGTGCCGATTCGGGACTTATTATTGCCACAAGTCTGTTTGCCGATACTATATTTCCAAAACCTATGTTTATTAATTTAATACCTTCCTGTGATTTCATCGGTTTTTCTCCTATTCTATATTCTGAACCTGCTCTCTGAGCTTTTCAATTTCGCTTTTTACCTCTACCACACATTTGGCTATTTCGATATTATTTGACTTTGAGCCTATTGTATTAATCTCCCTGTTCATTTCCTGAATAACAAAATCAAGTCTTCTGCCTATGGGATTTTCATCCGCAAGAATGATTTTAAATTCAGAAATATGCGACCGCAGACGTACAATTTCCTCGTCAGTACAAATTCTGTCCGCCACAATAGCGGCTTCGGTTAAAATTCTGGTTTCGTCTATTGCCTTATCACCCAAAATTTCTTCAAGCTTTGCAGTAAGCCTTTTTCGGTAGTCCTCTACGGTTTCAGGCATAATTTTATTGATTTTTTCAACAATATCCAATATATAATCTGCCTGTCCGATAAGAGTTTCTTTTATTCTTTCGCCCTCGCGCAGGCGCATTGCGACAAAATCCGCAAGCGCCGCCTCAAGAGCCTCTCCTACCTCTGCTTTAAGCTTGTCCTTATCTTCTTCCTCATTTTCCACCACAAGAACGTCCGGAAATCTTGCAAGTCTTACAGCTGTTACATCATTCGCCACACCTGCAATTTCAGAAACCTTTCCTATTGCCGAGCGGTATTCTTCCAGCAAAAGCTCATCCACGCTCACCTTACGGCTTTCCTCGGAAAAGCCTTTTGCTGTCAGAAATACATCTATTTTACCTCTTGATACTCTTTCCAGAATAGTTTTTCTGATATAATCTTCAAGAAAAACATACGCTCTGGGAAGTTTTATGTTTATATCGGAATATCTGTGGTTTACTGATTTCAGTTCAAGCACAATTTTCCTGTGTTCGTCTGCAAATTCACCCCGGCCGTAGCCTGTCATGCTTTTTGCCATTTAAACAACTCCTTATTTAATTATTCCGTCATCGTAGTTTGAATCGTTTGCTTCAACTATATCCATATTTTCTATTTTCACACAAGCAAGCTCTACCGGCAGATCCACCAGGTATACTCTGATACGATGTGTTCCCGCTGTCATATACTGCGGAGAAAATTCTACCATATCGTGTGTATACAGGGTGTTATGTGTCCTGAGTGTTGCTGTCTGCTTGTTTGAACCGTCAATATAGAGACGAAGCTGCGGTGTACCTTCAGCTGATGAACCGCCACCGGCTACTAAAACTCTGTAATTACCGCTTACCGGCACATTAAAGTCGTATTCGAAATAGTTACCTTTTGCTGTACTGCCGAGACATCCGTCGTATATTTGAGGATTACCGCTCAGTCTGTCATAGTCTGCTGCAGCTCTCCATACGTTGTTTTCATTTGATTTTACAAATTCAGCGGTTGCAACGTCATTCATACGCATTCTGCGCCATGCGGGATAATAATCTATGCTTGCAACCTCGCTCTTGTCAACGGGTCCTGCATTTGCCATTATCTTTCTTGCCGCAGTACTCCATTCTGTAACATTTGTACTGTTGTTTACCTGAACTATTTTAGAATCCATACTGTAGGTTCCACCGTCAGTGTGGTTATATCCTAACCAGACATTTGTAATACCAACGCCCGCTCTTCCGAAGAACCAGCAGTCTCCGGCTGATGTAATGTCTGTAACTACGTTATCAAAAATGGACAGACTTCCCGAAGCGCTGTCGAGATAGATACCGTTTCTGCGGTAGTTTCCGGGATCTATGAGATAGTTATCACAAATCTGTGTGTTAGGCATTACACCGAGTGTATAGATATGCGCACCGTCCTCAAGTATCTGCATTACCTTTTCTATTCTGTTATATGCAATTCTGTTATCACGGCACTGAGCAACATTATGACCCCAGCCCCAGCCCATTACTATACCTGAATAGGGCATGTCTTTAATATCGTTATGGTGAATATCAACTCCGCCTGCATAATAACATGCAATTGCTGTAAGTCCGAGATATTCCTGTGCACATCTGCGGAAAATGTTGTTGTCAACTTCAATATTTCTGCTGCGTTCGCCTGCAAAGCTGTTGTTGTGCTGGAAGCTTCCCACAACTACTCCGGTACCCGAAATATCGTGGAAGCTGCTGCCCGTGATTCT
>JAZOTK010000160.1:0-14389 GCA_045657605.1 Clostridia bacterium | reverse complement strand
TGGTTTTAAATAAAATCGGGATTGCTGTCGGCATAAATGCCGTTACCTGCCTTATATGCGGTGTTCTGGGTGTTCCCGGATTTGCTATGCTTTTTCTTCTTAAGGTATTAGTCTGATAACCTGTTCAGCGACAAATACTGCTGCTGTTGCTGACAGGGAAACGCCAAGCAAGCCCATTTCCCTGTAGGAAAGCACGAACGCTACTGCAAACCCGCAGAGTGCGGAAATAATATTGCCTGTAGACGTGAATACTTCGGGAATTATCATCGCAGTCAGTACTGCATAAGGCATATAGGACAGGAAAGCCCGTACATATTTATTGGTGATTTTCTCTCTGAATATCGCTATCGGTATTACTCTCGGCAGATACGAAACTGCCGCCATTATTAAAATTGCTATTATTATGTATTTCATACTTCCTCCGTTTCAGGGCACAACAATGCTCCTGCAAGTGATGCTGTGATACCGCAGATTATTATTATCCAGCCGCTGCTGAGTGATGTGAATATCAGGCGAAGCAGGCACGACATAACAAGCGATATTGCAATTACTAAAAGTATCGGTTTTGATTTTTTAGCCGGTGGGACAATAATGGCAATAAACATAGCATAAATGGCTATGCACAGAGCCGTTCTGACGGACAGCGGGATAGCATAGCTTGCTATTGCACCCAGCATTGTGCCGCCTACCCAACCGCTATACGACATAAGTATCAGTCCTGCCATATAACTGCCGGTCAGAAGAAAGTTCTGTTGCATTGCCACAGCATATACTTCATCGGTTATACCAAACGCCATCAGTATTCGTTTGCAAAATCCCATATCCGGCGACAGTCGTTGCGTGAGCGACAGCGACATCAGCATATATCGCATATTTATTATAAGCAGTGCCGTTGCAATTTCAGCAAAAGCGGCACCTTTTTCAATCAGGTCTATACCGGCAAACTGTCCTGTTCCGGTAAAGTTTGTTATTGAAATTATAACAGGTCCCCAGAGTGGCAGACCTTTCTGAACAGCAAGCATACCGAAAGCGAATGATACTGCAACGTATCCCAACGCTATCGGTATGCCGTCTTTTATTCCTTTAGAAAACCGATTCATATTTGTTCCCCCAAAATTTTGTATAATAATATTGTATCAAATAATTATATTTTTGTCAACTTACCAATTGGAATTTGCTCAAAAATATGGTAAAATATATAGAGTATTTTAAAATTTTTGAAAGGGTTTGGTATAATGGATTCATTTATGACTGCATTGTCCTGTACGTCAATGCTTTTTCTTTTTATTGCCAGCGGATATATTCTCAGAAAAAGGGAGATTTTAAAAGCCGGCAGCGAACGGATAATTGCACCTTTGTTGATGCATTTTATCCAGCCCCTTATGATAATTCACATTATGACAAAAAACGTGACTGCCGACAATCTCAAATCTACATATCCGGTATTTCTGCTTGCCTGCATCATTCTTATCTCCTCATATTTTATCGGTAAGACAATAGCAAAAATACTTACAAAAAAACCGGATATGAGACGTGTAATAACTTTCGCTCTTGTATATTCCAATTTCGGATTTATGGGTATTCCCATAATCGAATCCGTATACGGTTCCGGGCAGTTTGCATATCTTATCATATATACACTTCCCTATTATCTGAGCGTAAATGTTTTTGGGGAATATATATTAAGTAAAGAAAAAAAATTCAATCCCAAAATTATTTTCCAGCCGACCACCTATGCAATCGCACTCGGGTTTGTTTTGATTTTTCTTGGAATAAAACCCTCAGGACCCATTGCCCGCTGGATTGAATCCTCATATAACTGTGTTGTTCCGCTGTCAATGATTCTGGCAGGAGTTGTTCTCAGTAAACGAAAAATCTCGGAGATGTTTTCATCTCTCCCCGTTTACATAGTGACATTACTCAGAACTATCGTGTTCCCCCTTATAGTACTTGTCATTATGAAGCTTTTAGGCTACAGCGGAGCCGAGCTCGGCACTTCCGTGCTTATTATGGGTATGCCCGTAGCCGCAAACTCTGTTATGCTGTCGGAACAACTGGATACAGATTCATTTTCCGCCGCACAGCTCGTATTTATTTCCACAGCATTCTCTCTTGTTTCCATTCCGATTCTGACATTTATTCTTTCTTTATAAAAACACCGGGTTGTAAAAGTCACAGAACTTTTACAACCCGTTCTTTTTTTATTATTCACCCTTCGCCGCTTCAAGCTTATTCTTACGGCGGTTTTTAATCTCATCTGACATAGGTTTAATATCTCCTGCCGCAGTAAGAGCACATCTTGTAAGGATAGGTCCTACGAGTTCGTAAATCAGCACGGCAAACAGTGTGATATTACGTACCAGACTTCCCTGTGCCCCCATTTCTGCAGATGCGGCAACTATTGCACACATACCCAGCGCAACACCCGCCTGCGGGAACAGTGTAATCCCGAGATATTTACAGATTTCCGGCGAACATTTCGTTCCCTTTGCACTTATATATGTTCCGGTATATTTACCCAGACAACGGAATACAATATATACCATACCAATTACTACGATTGCCCAGTCTGCAAATACACTCAGTTCAAGCTCTGCACCGCTGATAACAAAGAACAGTGCCAGAAGAGGTGATGTCCATTTGTCCGAGCGTTCCATAAGGTCATGCGAAAGAGGACAGATATTACAAAATACCGTTCCCAGCATCATACATACAAGAAGTGATGAAAAGCTGATGTGCACAGGACCTACGTGGAAATCCAGCATTGAAAGGGATACTGTCAGAAATACAAAAGCTATTGTCATATTCAGACGGTTTGTATTTGAGTTAAACATCTTTTCAAGCTGAGTGAGTATCCAGCCCATAACAGCACCAAGTGTGAGCGAGCATACAATTTCAATAATAGGATTAACTATTATTGAAACTATATCAAGATTTCCCGATATAATCGTTTTTGCAATACCAAAGGATACAGCAAATACTATAAGACCTACCGCATCGTCCAATGCAACTATAGGCAGAAGCAGTTTTGTAAGCGGACCATCTGCTTTGTACTGACGTACTACCATAAGAGTTGCCGCCGGAGCAGTTGCTGTTGCAATAGCACCGAGTGTTATAAGCTGCGGCACCGTAAGTTTATCGGGCATAATGATATGTATTACAAGAAGTGCCAGATCAACAAACAAGGTGGCTACAAGTGCCTGAAAAATACCTATAACAAACGCCTGTTTACCTGTTTTTTTGAGTTCTTCAAGACGAAATTCACTTCCTATTGAAAAAGCGATAAAGCCAAGAGCTACATCTGCAATCAGCGAAAGTTTGCCGACAGCCTCTCCCGAAGCAAAGCCCAGTCCTTCAATGTTAAGTGCACCTATACAGTAAGGTCCAATCAGCACGCCTGCAATCAGATAAGCTGTAACCGACGGCAGCTTAAAAGGCTTAAATGCCCTTGTCATAAGCAGACCGGCAAGAAGTGCGATTGAAACCGATAAAAGTGTATTCACAAATACCAACTCCTTTAAAAAATCCATAAAATATGCATCTGAAAAAGCGATAATTCTTTTCAAATCCGTCCTTAATTATAACATATTAAATTTTAAAAATCAATCTGCGGTATGCACAAATATTCCTGATTATTTAAGTCTATGTTTATTGTTTATTCTATATTAATTTCATTTTCTACCACAAATGCTAAAAACAATACAAAAACCACCTGTGGCAGTGCATATTGCCACAGGTGGTTTTTCTTCCTTCTGCTGTGCGGAGGCAGTCGGATTTTTTAATTATTCAGCCATTTTTTTGTAGCCTTCGAGTCTTGCTTTAGCTTCTTCTACAGCCTTGTCAAGAAGACCGTCAGCAATTGTCGGGAACTGCTTGATAAGTGCAGAATAACGTGTTTCGCCTTTCATAAACTCTTTAATATCAGCTGTGGGCTCTTTGGAATCCAGTGTGAACGGATTCTTACCTTCTGCTGACAGATCCGGATTAAATCTGTACAGCGGCCAGTAACCGGACTCAACTGCATTCTTTGCTTCTTCCTGAGATTTGCCCATACCTTTTGCGATACCGTGGTTGATACACGGAGCATACGCAATGATAAGTGAAGGACCGTTGTAAGCTTCAGCTTCTCTCATAGCTTTCAGGAGCTGGTTCTTATCAGCACCCATACATACGCTTGCTACATAGATATATCCGTAAGACATAGCGATAAGACCGAGGTCTTTTTTCTTAACTCTCTTACCCGCTGCAGCAAATTTAGCTATAGCACCTGTAGGAGTAGCTTTAGAAGACTGACCGCCTGTGTTTGAATATACTTCTGTATCCATAACGAGGATATTTACATCCTCACCGCTTGCAAGAACGTGGTCAACACCGCCGTAGCCGATGTCGTATGCCCAACCGTCACCACCGAAGATCCAGATGGATTTCTTAGTGAACAGGTCTGCACCTGCGTATATTTCTTCAAGCAGCTCTTTTGTTTCGCCTGTTGCTTTTTCGATAGCTTTCGGCAGCATTGCTTTGAGCTTATCGCCTGCTTCTTTAGAAGCATCAGCACAGTCTTTTCCTTCAATCCAAGCTTTGCAAGCTTCTGCCATTTCATCACAGCAGGGATTTTCAAGGAATTTATTCATAAGCATTTCAATTCTTGCTCTTCTCTGAGTCATAGCAAGGTTGAAACCGAAACCGAATTCAGCGTTATCCTCGAAGAGTGAGTTAGCCCAAGCAGGACCGTGACCTTCGTGGTTAACTGTGTAGGGGTTTGTGGGTGAGCTTCCGCCGTAGATTGAAGAACAACCTGTAGCGTTAGCTACCATCATTCTGTCGCCAAATAACTGTGTTACCAGTTTAACGTAAGGTGTTTCACCACAGCCTGCACAAGCTCCGGAGAACTCAAACAGAGGCTGAACAAACTGGCTGTCTTTTACTGTAGCCTTGTTGATTGTAACATCGGGTACAGGAAGTTTCTGAGCAAATTCCCAGTTAGCTTCTTCAGTTTTTGCAACGTCTGCAAGGGGTTCCATAACAAGAGCCTTTGTCTTAGCAGGACAGATATCGGCACAGTTGCCGCAACCTGTACAGTCAAGCGGGCTAACCTGCATTCTGTATTCATAACCCTCGTATGCTTTACCGATAGCTTTCTTTGTATTAAAGTCAGCCGGTTTTTCTGTACCTTCTTTTACAAGATAAGGTCTGATACAAGCGTGAGGACATACGAATGAACACTGGTTACACTGGATACAGTTGTCAATAATCCAGTTAGGAACTTTAACAGCTATACCACGTTTTTCAAATTTTGTTGTACCTGCAGGAACAGTACCGTCAGCAGTAAATGCACTTACGGGGAGCTTGTCACCTGCCTGTACAAGTATGGGATTAACAACATCTTTGAAATAATCTGTAGCGGGAACAACAACGGGCTCTGCACCTGTTGTAGCATCTTTCCAGCTTTCAGGATATTTGATTTCAACTACTGCATTAAGACCTGCGTCAACAGCGGCGTTGTTCATATTAACAATCTTTTCGCCTTTCTTGCCGTAGGATTTAACGATAGCCTGTTTCATGTAATCTACAGCTTCATCAATCGGAATAATATCAGCAAGTTTGAAGAATGCGGACATCATTATCATATTGATTCTTGAGCCGAGACCGATTTCATAACCCATCTTAATAGCGTCTATGTTATAGAATTTAACCTTCTTCTGAGCTATTGTACGTTTCATTGAAGCAGGAAGGTTAGCTTCCAGCTCTTCAACTGTGTTCCAAGCTGAGTTCAGAAGGAATACGCCGCCTTCTTTAATACCTTCGAGAAGGTCGTATTTTGTTACGTAAGAAGCGTTATGACAAGCGATAAAGTCAGCAACTGTAAGCTGATAAGGAGCTTTTATCGGAGTTTTGCCGAAACGCAGGTGAGAAACAGTCAGACCGCCGGATTTCTTTGAGTCATATGCAAAGTAACCCTGTGCGAACATATCTGTGTGGTCACCGATGATTTTGATGGAGTTTTTGTTTGCACCAACGGTACCGTCAGAACCGAGACCGAAGAATTTACAACGTGAAACTCCTGCGGGTGTTGTATCAATTTCTTCTTTAATGTCAAGTGAAAGACCTGTAACGTCGTCCTTGATACCAACAGTAAAGTGGTTTTTGGGACAAGCTTCTTTCAGGTTTTCGTATATAGCATTAACCATAGAAGGTGTAAATTCTTTGGAAGCCAGACCGTATCTGCCGCCAACAACGATTACATCGCCCATACCCTTGTCTTTCATAACGGTTGCAACATCTTCATATAAAGGTTCACCGAAAGCACCGGGTTCTTTTGTTCTGTCAAGAACAGCAACTTTTTTAACTGTCTTGGGCATTACGCTGATAAAGTGTTCTGCTGAGAAAGGTCTGTAAAGTCTTACTTTGATAAGACCAACTTTTTCGCCTTTAGCTACAAGGTAATCAACTGTTTCTTCAACAGCCTCTGCACCTGAACCCATAGCGATGATTACGTTTTCAGCATCGGGAGCACCTACATAATCAAAGAGTTTGTATGCTCTGCCTGTGTATTTTTCAACCTTTTTCATCATTTCTTCAACAATAGCAGGAACAGCATCGTAATATTTATTACAAGCTTCTCTGTTCTGGAAGAAAGTATCGGGGTTCTGAGCAGTACCTCTCTGGTTGGGATGTTCAGGATTCATTGCTCTTTTTCTGAAATCTTCAACATCTGCCATATCCAGCATTTCAGCTAAATCCTCGTAAGGAATAGCATCAATCTTCTGAATTTCATGAGAAGTTCTGAACCCGTCAAAGAAATGAAGGAACGGAACTTTGGATTTAAGTGTAGCCAGGTGAGCAACAGTTGCCATATCCATAACTTCCTGAACAGAAGCTGCAGCAAGCATTGCAAAGCCTGTCTGACGGCAAGCCATTACGTCAGAATGGTCACCGAAAATTGAAAGCGAATGTGATGCAAGACATCTTGCACTTACATGGAATACTGAAGGCATAAGCTCGCCCGCAATTTTATACATATTAGGTATCATGAGCAGTAAGCCCTGTGATGCTGTAAATGTAGTTGTGAGCGCACCTGCTGCAAGAGAACCGTGAACGGCACCTGCTGCACCTGCTTCAGACTGCATTTCAGCAATTTTCATTGTCTGACCAAAAATGTTTTTTCTTCCGTAGGCTGCCCATTCGTCACAAACTTCTGCCATTGTGGAAGAAGGAGTGATGGGGTATATAGCAGCAGCATCACTGAATGCATATGCAACATAAGCGGCAGCTGTATTACCGTCTACAGTTAATTTAACTGATTTTGCCATTGGTATCTACCTCCTAAAAAATTATATGCTTATTTATGTCGGATTTATAAATTGTATACAATTTTCTTACAAGACTACTGCATAAATTTATAAATCTCTGATTATATTATACAACTAAATGTCATATAAGTCAATATTTTTCTTTATTTTTTTTATATAAAACTGCCTAAATATTACTAATATTTTTCATTCAACTTACATATACTGTATTGGGTGATATTTATGCAGAATTTCAGTTTTAAAAAATTGGCAGAATATATTGCACTGCCACTTCTTGTCGGCGCTGTTGCCGCATTTCTTACAAGAGGAAGTATGGATATTTATGAGACTACAGCAATGCCTCCTCTTGCTCCTCCGGCGTGGCTTTTCCCCGTTGTATGGACTATTCTTTATGTACTTATGGGAATTTCGTCTTACATCATTTCCCTTTCTCCGGATATACGCAGGAAACCGGCACTTAGCATCTATAAGCTACAGCTTGCAGTTAATTTCTTCTGGTCTTTGATTTTCTTTAATCTGCGGGCTTATCTTTTCTCCTTTATATGGATAATTCTGCTTTGGGTGCTTATCATATCTATGATTGTGAGCTTTTATAAAATTGAAAAAACAGCAGCATATCTGCAAATACCCTATCTTGTATGGGTAACCTTTGCCGCATACCTGAATTTTGCAATTTACCTGCTGAATAGATAAAAAAAGGTGTAGAATCTATGTACCCGTAGATTCTACACCTTTTTTCTGTCACAACATTTTTTATAAAATCTATTGAAAAATTCTTCCCGCTATGCTATAATTGACATATAGGGACTTTTATTAAATAAAATTCCCAAAAAGCCGTCGGCTTTTTTTTGCAAGCAAAGATTTTAACTCCTGGCGAAATTGCCGCTTGCAACTGATTAATCTTATACTATTTGAGGAGTGTTTTTTTATGATATATACTGATTTTGGCGGCAAAAAGCTTTCTATGCTCGGTATGGGCTGTATGAGATTTCCTGTTAATACAGACGGGACCGTTGACATCACCAAAACGGCAAATCTTGTTGATTTATGCATAAAAAACGGTATTAATTATTTTGATACCGCCTGGTTTTATCACGACGGAAAATCCGAAAATATAATTGGTGAACTTTTGAGCAAATACGACCGTGACAGCTTTTATATTGCAGACAAAATGCCCTGGACTGTAGAAACTGCCGAAGATGTTGAAAATATTTTTGAAAAACAGCTCGAAAAAACAGGTATGGATTATTTCGATTTTTATCTTATGCATAACGTAAGCGATTCCAATGTTCATATTTTTACCGATGAAAAAATCGGTATTATCAATTATCTGAAAAAACAAAAAAACCTCGGCAGAATACGTCATCTCGGTTTTTCTACTCACGCTTCTCCCGAGGTGTTGGAGGATTTCGTAAAAGTCTGCAAAGATGATGTTGAATTTTGTCAGATACAGCTTAACTGGCTTGACTGGTCACTTCAGGACGCCAAAGCTAAAGTTGAGATTTTAAATAAATACAATCTGCCGATATGGGTTATGGAACCCGTTCGTGGCGGCAGTCTTGCAAAGCTTTCCGCTGAAGATGAAGCTACGCTTAAAGCCCTCAGACCCGATGAATCCGTTGCCGCCTGGGCGTTCAGATTTATTCAGTCTATAGATAACGTAAAAATGATTTTATCGGGAATGTCTGATAAAACTCAGCTTGAAGATAACATCCGCACCTTTAGCAAAAGCCTTCCGCTAAGTGGTGATGAAAAAAATGTTATTCTGGGTGTTGCAGAGAAGCTTCTCTCCAAAAACACGCTCACCTGCACAAACTGTCGTTACTGCGTCAGCGAATGTCCGCAAAATCTTGAAATTCCCAAACTTTTGTTGATTTACAACAATATGTGTCTTATAAATGATGCTCCCGACCCTGCTGCTGTGACAACCGATAAATTACCTTCGGACTGTATTTCCTGCGGGTGTTGCGAGGCTAAATGTCCACAGAATATAAAAATTTCGGAAATTATGACTGAATTTGCAGAAAGACTCAAAATATAATAAAAAACGAGGTAACCGATATGTCATCATACATACCGCCGCTTGCGAGACTTATAGATGAATTTGCAAAGCTTCCGGGAGTAGGCAGAAAATCCGCCGCCCGCCTTGCTTTTCACGTTCTTCATATGAGCGAGCAGGAGGCAAAAACATTCGCTTCCGCTATCGTAGCGGCAAAGCAAACCATAAAATACTGTCCCGTATGTAAGAATCTTACAGATTCCGACCCCTGTGCAATCTGCGCGGACAGTAGGCGTGATCGTAGTATTATCTGTGTTGTGGAAAATCCCAAAGATGTAATCGCTATTGAAAAAACTCACGAATTTAAGGGACTCTATCACGTTCTGCACGGGGCTATTTCCCCTATCGACAACATAGGTCCCGATGATATATATATAAAGGAACTGCTGGCGAGAATGACTCCCGAGGTAAAAGAGGTTATTGCCGCTACCAATCTTACGGTTGAAGGCGAAGCTACCGCCCTTTATATATCCCGCCTGCTTACTCCTCTCGGCGTTAAAGTAACCCGAATCGCCAACGGAATCCCCGTAGGCGGAGATCTGGAATATGCCGATGAGCTGACTCTTACAAGAGCTCTTGACAGACGTCACGAAATATAAGTAAAAGCACCCCGCATCAGCGGAGTGCTTTTTTGTTTTATATTATCTTTTATTCTCAATAAATTTAGTACTTACAACATTACCGCTGTTATCAGTAACAGAAGCATAGCAGAATGTAGCATCAGCAGGTAATGTTACAGTAATTTTGCCGTTGCTGTCTGTATAGTCTGTCACTCCTGCCCAGCGAACAGCTTCTCCACCGCCGGCAGGGAGAGTTTTACTTGTAATATAATACGTATCCACAGCTGAAACTGCCACACCCGCGGGAGCTGTATATTCGAAAGTCAGAACATTATTTTCAAATGTTTCGTTTTCTATATTCATATAAGGCTGAGTATTTCCGCCAAATACATTTTTGGCAAAATCATAAATCTGCTCAATCGACTGTCCTTCTCCCTGAGAATGTGCGAGCTCATGACGAATTGACAAATATGCATTCGGTGTATATTCATATGTCAGTGAAGATGAGTTTATTGAGAAATGAACGTCAGTATCGCCATTTACATATAAAACAGGCATTTTTGCAGTTGCCGCAAAGTTAACAGGATCCCATTTATCTGTTTTTCCTGCTCCTGCATAGGCTGACTGGAAATATGTTGCGGCACGATCCAGGTATCCGCAACCGTAAACAGGTGCTGCAAATTTAAATCTGTCGTCCACACCGCTTACAATCGTTGTGGTTATAGCACCCCAGGAAATACCTGTTATACCTGTTTTTGTTGCATCTACCTTATCCAGACTGCGGATTAAGCTGTGAGCGTTAATAACATTCTGCACAGCGTGATACATACCGGCATGGTCATAATCGGTTAAAAATGCCGTTCCGTAATCGTCCCACGGATACATTCCTGCATACGGATGTTTTAATTTTCCTGTATGGTCATCAGGATTGTTTAATCCGCTTTCCGGTCCGTTTCCGTATAAGTCCATAGCAATCGCCGCGTAGCCTCTGTCATTCCAGTCTTTAACCCAGCTGATTTCGGCTTTTCCCCAGCCGCCGTGTACACATACAACAGCAGGAACAGGTTTCTCGGCAGTTGCTGTTTTCGGTATTCCTATGTAAGCAAATATTTTGGTTTGTTTTCCGTCATATACGCTTCCGTCATAGAAAATCGCATCTATATCGTATTTGTCATCGTGGATACCGTATTCACTGTAATGTCTGCCGGCGGGATTTAACATTTCTGTTGCTAAAGTGTATGTTACTTCTTTGTTTAACA
Organism: Clostridia bacterium; assembly: GCA_045657605.1. Taxonomy (GTDB): domain Bacteria; phylum Bacillota; class Clostridia; order RUG12999; family RUG12999; genus JAZOTK01. The sequence goes on along the minus strand of JAZOTK010000160.1, from coordinate 3,201 downwards.
TTTCTTTAGTGAATATATCTTCAGAAGAGTAGCTGTATATCTCTGTTAACGGGTCAAAATCTTTACCGATTATAAACGTCTTAACTGCTCCGCCATTCCCTTTAAGTGATAAAGGAATTTCATAATCTTTTGATTCATTCAGCGAAATTTCAGACGTGTTTACAACTTCTGTGCTTACACCCATAAGCATACCGTTTTCGCTGTATTCAGCTACTACAAGATATGCCTTTTCGGCATCTTCTTTTATCTTAGTTATTGTTGCATTCACATGAGGAGTAAGATTATCGCTGATCGCATACGGGATACGGAACCCTTCTTCGTTCAGAATTCTGACGTTTGAAACTTCTAAAGTAGGCTCTCTTGATATGAGCACGTTTGCTGTTACCTCTGTACCGAAGAAATTATCTTTAATTTTAACTTTGTATTTCCCCGTTTTATTAAAGCTTATAATTGACTGAGTCCAGTCTGATGTATTTTTTTCAACTACCGCTCCTGCAGCTGTAAGTTCAACTTTCATACTGTCTATGTCTGTAACACCAATACACGCTGCAAACAAGTCGCCTGCGGTTACTGTGGTTGCAATTTCTTCGTTTCTGCCAAATTTATAAGTTAAATCGCCTTTTGCACCAAAAGCGGCTGTAATGTGATACAGTCTTATACCTGTCAGTATAGTATGCATACCGCTTGTCATATTAGCCCGGAATGTAAGTATTCTGTTACCTTTCTCCAGATATACATTATAAGGCGCGTATGTCCAGCTGCCGCCTCTGGTTACTTTATCATAGACAAAGCTTCCTCCGCTTTCTGTTGTTAAGGTCAGATCATTATAGAGGACTGCTGCTCCGTCGTTGGATTTAAGTAGTGCAGATACATTATAATATCCTGTTTCAGGTACACCTACTTTGATTTTAACCGTATTATCCTGATTTGCCATAAAGTATATTGATGTATCCTCTATTATTTGTGCATTAGTCAGCGATGTAACCTGCTTTACAACCCCTGCATGCATTAACGGCTCAGCAACCGTGTTAAGAACAGGCTCCGTTTCTTCTCTCGGTCTGGTCGCTTTAGTTACAGGAACTATTGATTCTACCACGCCGCCGTAGAATTCATCTTTAATGCTGATGACATACTCGCCTTCCGCAGAAAAGGTTATTGTTGACTTAGTCCAGTCTGTTTTATTTAAGGAAACTTCTGCTCCTGCCGCTGTAAGTACAACCTCTGAGCTGTCAGGCTTTGCGCCAATCTCTGTTGCGAATATTTCCTCTGCGGGTACTGTAACACTTTCAGTCTCAAAAGGAATTTCAAACTCTGCATTTTTAATCGCATAGAACGCCTTTTTTATATTATACAATCTTACGCCGCTAAGTACAGTAGCCTTATCGCTTACCATATCAGAAGTGAATGTAAGTATTCTGTCACCTTTTTTCAGATATAAATTATCAGGTGCGTATGTCCAGTTATCACCTCTGGTTGTTCCGCTATATGTAAAGCTCTCACCACGGTCTGTTGTCAGTGTCAGGTCATCATAGAGAATTGATGTATTATCGTTGGATTTAAGCAGTGCAGAAACATTATAATAGCCTGTTTCAGGTACACCTACTTTAACTTTAACCGTATTCTTTTTGTTTGGTGTAAACTGTATTGATGCGCCACCCATTATCTGTGTATTGATCTGCGCTGTAACCTGGTTCACAAAATCCGTAGTTCTCAGCGGGTTTGCAACCGTATCCAGCGTAGGTTCTCTTTCAGTATCGTCTACCGGAAGTTCTTTAGTTACAGGGATTGTTGTTGTTATTTCTTTGCCAAAAAAATCATCATTAATGCTAAGGGTATATTCGCCCGCTTCAGTGAAGGTTATTGTTGAGTTAGCCCAGTCTGCTGAGTCTTTAATAACAGTTGCCCCGGGAGCTTTAATTTCAACCCCCTTGCTGTCAGAATTTGTGCCAATATATGGTGCGAACACTTCGCCTGCAGTTGCTGTAACGCTGTCAGCATCAAGAGGAATTTCAAATCCTGTTTTAGCAAATGCCGAGAACGCCTGTGTAACGTGATACAGTCTTACACCACGTATTATAGTATACCTGCCGGTTGCAATATCAGAACTGAATGTAAGTATTCTGTCACCTTTTTCCAGATATACATTAGCCGGCGCGTATGTCCAGCTACCGCCTCTTGTTGTTCTGCTATATGTAAAACTCTCACCACGGTCTGTTGTTAATATCAGATCATTATCGAGGGTTGTCGAATTGTCTTCAGCTACTAAAAGCGCCGCCACATTATAAAATCCTGTCACAGGCACACCTACTTTAATTTTAACAGCGCCTTGTTTCCCTGTCATAAATGATACTGCTGCACCACCTTCTATTTGCACGTTGGTCTGCTCTGCAATCTGATCAACCATACCCCCATGCATTAACGGGTTTGCAACCGTGTCTATTGTAGGTTCTGTTTCAGCTGCACCGGCAAGTATCCCGAAAGAAGCCAGCATCATCAGCGCACAAAGAATTAGTGCCGGGAATCTTTTTACTTTCATTTGAGTCACCCATATAACAATCATCGCATCAAAGATAATTTATTATATTCTCCCTTTCCTTTAAATTTAGATATACTATTCCTATTATATCACACAAAAAAGAAAAAATCAACCCATAATCCTCCTTTTTAATTCCCAAAATTTCGGATCAGATCATTTCTTAATCCACCCGAAACAGGGATTTGCACGTACTATTACAAAAGCACCCTGCAAAAAATGCAGGGTGCTTTTTGTATTTAATCATTGTTATGATTAGTTTTTTATTTCGCCATTAATTTTGTGCTTATAATATTACCTTCGCTATCAGTTACAGATGCATAGCAGAATGTTGCTGTATTAGGTAATGTTACAGTAATTTTGCCATTGCTGTTTGTATAAGCAGATACAGTTGACCATTTGAAGGCTTCACCGCCACCTGCAGGAAGTTTTGCATCAGTAATATAATAAGTAGTCACAGATGAAACTGATACGCCAGCCGGTGCTGCATAATCGAATGCAAGAACATTATTTTTAAATGTTTCGTTTTCGATATTCATAGACGGGTGTGTCTCTCCGTTAAATATCTTTTCAGCGAAATCATATACCTGTGTAATAGAGTCGCCTGTTCCCTGACCGTGTGCGAGTGCATGACGAATTGACAAGTATGCGTTCGGTGTATATTCATA
>JAZOTK010000159.1:0-7890 GCA_045657605.1 Clostridia bacterium | reverse complement strand
AGATAAGCTATATTCATCTTGATGAAACGGGCAGTCTTGTATGGCAGCTTATGCAGTCCGGAAAAAATATAATCACCATAGGCGAGGAAGTGGAAAAAGAGCTCGGCGAAAAATCGCACCCGCTGTACGAACGTCTGGCTGAATATTTCCGTATACTTGAAAGCTACGGATTTATAGAATGGGAAAAATAAAAGAGAACTCCCCGGTTTGTGAAATTGCAAACCGGGGGTATTTTTTTATGCCCGATATGTTATTTCCGCGAAATTTTTATCATAAAATAAAACGGGGGGATATAGATGACCGATATTTTAAAATTACTTACATATTCAGCACTTTCGTATGAAAAATATCAGCCTTTTGACGGCAGTGAAAAAATCATTTCTGTCAACAGGACGGATTCGGGTGTACAGTATTATATCCGTATTCTGCAGAAAACGATATATATTGCATTCAGAGGCTCGGATTCCCTGCGAGACGCTTTTGCAGATATTAAATTTACCCGGAAAAATTTACCGTTCTGTAATCCGGATAATAAAATCAAAGTGCACCGCGGATTTTTAAATGCATATCTTTCAGCCGGAGTAAGAGACAGAATCCTTTCATATATCAGCGAGGAAACTGAGCATATCTTCTTTACGGGTCATTCATACGGAGCAGCTCTTGCTTTGATTTGTGCTTATGATATTTGCTGTCACAACCCCGCTTTGAGCTTCAGCGTTGCCGTATACGGCTGTCCGAGAGTCGGAAATATGCGGTTTGCCACGGAATATAACAAAAAACTGCCCGATACAGTCAGAATAGAAAACGGAAATGATGCAGTTGCCAAAATACCACCTGCTGTTTTTGGATACCGCCATGTCGGAAAAATGAAACATTTTGGTCCGCCAAAGGTGTTTGGTGTTTATTCAATCTCAGACCATGCTATAGTAAATTATCTTAAAAATATCAAAGGTGACGGGAATATATTATAATACGGTTTAATATAATATAGTAATACATTTTACTAAAGGAGAGATTAAACCATGTGGCACAGTATTTCAGCAGATGAAGCAATGAATAAGCTATGTACGGATAAAAACGGAATAAACGACTATATTGCCGCCGAGAGACTGAAAACGTACGGAAAAAATGAGATAGAGCCTCCCCAAAAGGATAGTATTTTCAAAAAATTCTTAGCACAGTTTTCTGATTATATGATTATTATTTTACTTGCGGCGGCGGGAGTTTCTTTTGTGATTTCACTTATCAGCGGTGATGCCGATTTCTTTGACCCTATAATGATACTTACTATAGTTGTGCTTAATGCCTGTATAGGAGTATATCAGGAAAGCAAAGCGGAAAAGGCTCTTGAAGCGTTAAAGAAACTGTCAGCACCTACCGTGAAAGTTATAAGAGACGGAAAAAAAAGGACAATCCCGTCAGAAGAACTTGTTCCCGGAGATATTATTGAGATTGAAACAGGTGATATGATACCTGCCGATGCAAGACTGATACATTCCGCAGAGCTTATGACCGATGAATCGGCACTTACGGGAGAAAGCAACAACATAAAAAAGGACAGTAATAAAATTTTCAGTGAAGATGCGGCGATTGGCGATATTAAAAATATAGTATGGGCGGGTACGGTGGTTACTTCGGGCAGAGGACAAGCGGTGGTTTGCAGTACAGGAATGTCCACTCAGACAGGCAAAATAGCCGATATGCTTATAAAAGGCGAAAATCCGCCTACGCCGCTACAAATCAAGCTTTCTGAAACAGGAAAAATTCTCGGTAAATCCACACTTCTTATCTGTGCAGTTATATTTATTTTAGGTATTTTGAGAAAAATACCGCCTTTTGATATGTTTATGACTTCGGTAAGTCTGGCAGTTGCGGCAATTCCCGAAGGACTTCCTGCCATAGTAACGGTTATGCTCTCGCTTGGAGTACAGAGAATGGCAAGGAAAAATGCCATTATAAGAAAACTTCCGGCAGTAGAAACACTTGGCGGAGCAACCGTAATCTGCAGTGATAAAACGGGAACTCTGACTCAAAATAAAATGACGGTAACAGAGGTTATGGGAGAGAGGAATTTTGTACTTGAGCTTGCGGCTGTATGCAATAACAATACAGGAGCTACTGAAAAAGCAATAATGGCGGCGGCGGATACCGTACCTGAATATACACGTGTAAAAGAAATACCGTTCACATCGACGCGGAAGATGATGACCGTAATACATAAATATCAGGGAGGCTACCGAATTATATCAAAAGGTGCACCTGATGTTCTTTTAGAAAAATGTATGATTTCACCGCAGAAAAAGGCTGAAATTATCGCAGCAAACAAAAGAATGGCTGAAAAGGCACTTCGTGTTATTGCCGTTGCATATGCACAGTGTGACCACGTGCCGGCAGAGCCGGAAAAAAATCTTGTTTTTGCCGGTCTTATAGGAATGATTGACCCGCCGAGAAAAGAAACAGCACAGGCTGTAAAAACCTGTCACAGAGCGGGTATAAAAACGGTTATGATAACAGGAGACCATATAGAAACCGCTAAAGCTATCGCGAAGGAAACGGGAATAATGAAACCCGGCGACAAGGCGATGACGGGTGCGGAGCTCGACAGAACCGATGATGAACATTTAAAACAGATTATTTCGGATTACAGCGTTTTTGCCAGAGTAACTCCCGAACATAAAATGAGAATTGTGAAAGCTCTCAGAAGCAGGGGAGAGATTGTTGCAATGACAGGAGACGGCGTAAATGATGCACCGGCTCTTAAATGTGCGGATATAGGCTGTGCAATGGGAATCACGGGAACAGATGTGGCAAAAGGGGCGGCAGATATGGTGCTTACCGATGATAATTTCGCCACAATTGTTGAAGCGGTAAGACAGGGGAGAGGCATATATGACAATATCCGTAAAGCGGTGCATTTTCTTCTGTCAAGCAATATAGGTGAAATTGTCACGATTTTTGCGGCGATGTTGATGGGCTGGCAGAGTCCGTTGGCGGCAGTTCAGCTTCTTTGGGTAAATCTGGTAACCGATTCTTTTCCCGCTATTGCACTGGGTATGGAAAAACCGGAACCGGATGTTATGCTAAGAAAAGCATCAGATACAAAAGGCGGATTATTTGCCGGCGGATTAGGGTTCACCATAATAATTGAAGGACTGCTTATAGGGATAACCGCACTGCTGACGTTTCTGATAGGAAACAACATATTTTGTGATTTTACGGTTGCAAGAACAATGACTTTTTGTGTTCTAAGTATTTCACAGCTTATACATGCGTTTAATGTCAGAAGCAGGAAATCCGTATTTAGTAAAAACACCTTTGAAAATAAATATATGTGTCTGGCTTTTGTTGTTTGCGCGATTCTGCAGCTTTCAGTTATAACCGTACCGCCGCTGGCGGGCGTATTTAAGGTAACTCCATTAAATACTGCACAGTGGCTGACAGTAGGTGTAATGACGGTAATACCGCTTATTACCATAGAAATAGAAAAATTTATGAATAAATAAAAATACTCCCCGATATAGCAGATGCTGTGTCGGGGAGTGTATTGTTATTTTTCCTGAATCAAAATAATCTCAGGCTTGCCGATATAATTAAGATTGTGTTTTTTGACGAATTCCTTTGCTTTTACAAGTGATTCGCCGTCATAGGCATATATCGCCTCGTGGGCGTCAAATCCGAATACCGTAGGAGATTGTTCCTCGCCGGCTATTTTCCAGAATTTATCTCCCGGATAAAAATTTTCCGTTCTTATACCGCTGAAGTTTACCTCAAGCGGGATATTATATTCGGTAGAAGCACGGCAGAGTCGTCTCATCTCGCTAATATATATTTCATCATCTCCAAGAAATTTGAACACATCGGGATGTGCAATATACGTGAAATATCCGCTTTTCATAGCAGTAATTACGGTATCAACATATTCTGTTAAATACGCAGGATCAGTATGACCGCGATATGTGCCGGGAATACCGCTTAGCTCGTTTCGGAGAAAATGCTGACCCAAAATGAGATATTCTGCACCAAGGTCCAGTACATATTTGAGGGTTTTTTCAAAATAATCAGGATAATATTCCATTTCAAACCCGATTTTAATATCTATTTTATCTTTAAATTCTTCACGAAGAAGATTTATATCGGCAAAATATTTTTCAGCATCTTTTGTAGGTAATCTGAATTTGAATTCGCTGCCGTCCGGTAGAACAAATGGCACATGTTCGGAAAAACCCATATATTTTATGCCGTTTTCAATCGCCCGCTCAATATATTCTCTTTCCGTACCCGTTGCGTGACTGCATTTTGTAGTATGAGTGTGATAATTATAATCCATAAAAGCCTCCGTTAATTTAATCTTATCCGTCGCCCTTGCATCTGAATATCAGCCGGCTTATTTTCAATGGTTAAAACAGAAAGATAATTGTTAGTTATTACCTCTTGTTTTTCGCCCGTTTTAAGAATAAGAATAGCCTCGTTGTCGTAACATACTTTATAAAAAGCCTCATCTATATTTTTTCCCGGACAGCATAAAATTACTATCGGTTCGTTATTGTCAAGCGTTGATATAATTTCGCTAAATTCCTGCGAGAAATTTCCGTCCGAAACTATAAACGAATATCTGCCTGCAGTCAGGACTGAGTTTATTTTATCCGATGAAATTTCGCAAAAATCGGTATCGCTTTCAATAATATATCGCGCCTTGTCATTTTCGCAAGTAACAGATATATTAACCATCTGCACAGGTGAAGTGATAATTTCAAAATCCTGGGAAAGCAGAGTTTCTACAAGATTTTTTGGTCTTGATTTTAATAAAATGCCGCTGTTTGCAACATCCTGTGGGTCGTGACAGTCAGAACCGGCTATTTTTAAAAGTCCGTTTTCCTCAGCAAACTTCAGGGCAACATCGTTTTGTGAGTTGTGGTTAAAGTGACCGTTAAACACTTCTGCGCCACCGATTTGCGGCAGGGGAATCATACCCGGTCTAAACGGATGAGCCTGAAAAAGTGCCAGATTATTCTCTCTTGCAAGCTGAACCAGTTCATCGGGTGTTAAATTATAAAGCTCCGGATTATTTATAAGAAAATCACAGTCAAAACCGTACAGTAAATACTCGTTAGGTACAGTTGAAACCAAAGAGAGCTCCATACCGAGAAAAACATCAAGTCCAAGCTGTGCACCTTCCTCTGCGGCATCGCGGTAACCGGCAAGAAAACAATCTATTTTTTTCTCAAAAGGGATGTCTCCGAAAGAGGCGAAAATATCCTCTTTGTAATGGTCGGTAATGATAATTCCGTCAAAACCTGCCGTTTTATATTTTTGCACCATTCTGCTCCCGCTATGCTTTCCGCAGGGGCTTACCTGCGAGGTATGAACGTGGGTATCAAGCCTATACATATACATCATAACCTTCCCTGAAATATATAGATTACTATATCATAATTATAAATTTTTGTCAATATCTCTTGACAAAATTTTTAAAGTATTATATACTATATAATAGATAAATAATGCGTAGAGGTAAGCACTTATGAAGAAAAAAATTATGCCTTTGGCGATTGCCGCTTTCGCTGCTTTATTTCTTTATTTTATATATATTGCAAACAACGGTTTATTTGTTGCGGAAAAGACAGAACTGATAGAAATATCCAAAGGAACCGCCGGCGATGAAATTACCGAAATTCTCAAAGAAAAGGGAATAATTAAAAATAAATTTATGTTCAAGCTGAACACGAAAATAAGAAATGCAGGTTATTTTAAAAACGGAACGGGAAAGTTTTCTTCAAAAATGAGTTATGGGGAAATCATAGATGTTCTTGTCAATAAAATGCAGAATAACGTGAAAGTTACAATTCCCGAAGGATATGAACTGCATCAGATTATATCCCTGCTTTCCGAAAAGCTTGAGCTCAGCGAGGACGAGCTCTACAGCGAAGCGGAAACCGGTATATTTGACTATGATTTTATTGCCGGACTTCCCGCAGGTAAATACCGCCTCGAAGGATATATTTTCCCGGAAACGTATATTTTTGAAAAGGGTACAGACGCGCATACAGCAATAGATGCCTGTCTCAGACAGTTTTCGCTTGAATATACCGATGAATACAGAAAAAGGGCAGAAGAACTCGGATATACAACTCACGAGATTATAACTCTCGCTTCCATAATAGAGCGGGAATGTAATACCGACAGAGAGCTTGTGTCTTCCGTATTCCATAACAGATTAAACAGTAATCAGTTTCAGTACCTTGAATCCTGTTCTACCGTAATCTATGTTACAAAAAATCCGAAACCCAGACTTACGGCGGAAGATATCAAGGCTGATTCTCCGTATAACACTTATATAAACAAAGGGTTGCCACCCGGACCTATCGGAGCTCCGGGCAGAGAATCCCTGCATGCGGCACTTTATCCTGCCGAAACGGAATATTATTATTTCTCAGATATGGGTGGAGGGAAAAATTCTTTCTCCAAAACCTATGAAGAACATCTGGAGAAAAACAGGGGGTAATCAAAATTATTGACGACAGCGTAAGCACTCCCGAGATAACATCGTATCTGCGGGGACTGATAAAACCCAATAACGACTTTATGCAAAAGCTCGAACAAAAGGCTCTTGATGAGTATATACCCGTAATACAGCCTGAGGTAGTACAGCTTCTCAGAGTAATGCTGACTTCGGTAAAAGCGGAAAATATGCTTGAAATCGGTACTGCTATAGGGTATTCTGCCTTGATTTTTGCTGAGATTTTGCCTGAAAACGGAAAAATTACAACTATTGAGCTGAAAGAAGATACGGCACAGGTGGCAAGAGAGAATATAAAAAAGCCGGTATGGAAAATAAAATTAACGTAATATGCGGTAATGCTCTTGAGGTACTTGACACTTTAGGTGAAAGCTTTGACTGTATATTTATGGACGGTGCCAAAGGGCAATACAATAACTTTCTGCCTAAATGTCTGAAGCTTCTTAAACCGGGAGGACTACTTATTTCCGATAATGTTCTGTACAGAGGTACAGTAGCTGAGGAAGGGTTTATTCCCAGGAAACACCGCACAATAATAACAAATTTGAAAAAATTCTTAAGCGACATTTCTTCAAGAGAGGATTTAGAAACTACCATACTTCCGATTGGCGATGGTGTCTCAGTAAGTTTGAAAAAAGGATGACAACGTGAAAAATAAGCGGCACATATCACTGCTTCTTGCTCGGGGCAGTACCTTTGTACGGCACCGCTCTACAACAAGTTGCATAAGTTCGGTTAACCAAATTAAAAATTTGGAACCTCACTTAGCTTCTAAGCAGCAATCTGCACCGCTTCTTTTCCACATTACAATTTGTGCCGCTTTTGCGGCGGAATGGAGATTATTATGATAAAACCGGAACTTCTGGCTCCTGCCGGAAATTTAGAAAAATTAAAAATGGCGGTGCTTTACGGAGCAGATGCTGTTTATGTAGGCGGAGAGGCGTTTTCGCTTCGCGAAGCTGCTGATAATTTTTCTATGGATGAGCTTCGTGAAGGTATAGCGTTTGCTCACGAAAGAGGAGTTAAAGTACATCTTGCGATGAATATAATACCTCATAATTATGACCTTGAGGCAATGGAGAAATTTATAAAAGAAATAGCAGATATCGGTATAGATGCAGTTATTGTAGCGGATATCGGAGCTTTTGCAATGCTGAAAAGACTTGCACCGAATCTCTCGCTTCACGTCAGCACACAGGCAAACACATTAAACTACGAAAGTGCCCGTGTATGGCACGAAATGGGTGCCGAAAGAGTTGTTCTTGCAAGAGAGCTTTCTATGGCAGAAATTAAAGAAATAAGAGAGAAAACACCCGAAAATCTTGAGCTTGAAATATTTATACACGGTGCAATGTGTGTGTCATATTCAGGCA
>JAZOTK010000158.1:0-20544 GCA_045657605.1 Clostridia bacterium | reverse complement strand
GGAGGATTATGGTAAATATGATTATATCATAGGTATGGATACGTATAATATAAGAAATATAATGAGAATAATCGGCTCTGACCCGGAGAATAAGGTGTTTAAACTTCTTGATTTCGCCGGTGGAGGAGATATTGATGACCCATGGTATACAGGAGATTTTGATGCAACGTATGACAGCGTGCTCAGAGGATGCAATGGACTTATAAATAAAATTTCAAATAGTATATAGGTTAAATTGACGTTTTTTAAGTGGCGGCAGGAGTAAATTTTTGTGCTTTTGCCTGCCATTTTTTTACTGTAAGATTTTGCTATGGAAAAAAATGTAGATTATTGTTTTTTTAAAATTGTTGACATAAAAATAAAAGTTGATATTATACAGGTACTTATCCACAGGGATTTAACAGCATAAGTTCTCTAAAACAGATTATTCACAAGGTTATTCACATTATCCACAGGCAGTAGACGGAAGGTTTATGCCTGTATACAATTTACAGTAAAAGTTAAATGGTTGACATAAATAAAAAAAGTTAACCATTTTATAAACTTGTTAACACTAAAAGTCTTTTATTTGCGGTTATCAACAAAGTTATTCACATTATCCACAGGAGTTATTACGGTTATCAACACCCGTTTTTTTATTGTGTACAAACAAATATTTCCGGCAAGGGAAGAAGTATATATTAAAATAAAATAACTAAAAAGTGTATAGGTTTTTTAAAATTTTTATAGGTTTATAACATTGATTTTTGTAAAAATTTTGGGTATAATATAATTATATATAAGATTTACTCAAATTAATTGGAGGAGATAAAAATGAAGAAATTCAGTACAAAAGAAATGGTATTAGCGGCATTGCTCACAGCTCTTACGATTATAATTCCGATAATTTTTACTCCGCTGCGTGTGGTTGTAGGACCCTATACTGCTACGATTACAGCACATGTTCCGACAATAATAGCAACATTCATAAACCCGTTTGTTGCTGTACTGGTGGCTCTGTGTTCAACTATAGGCTTCTTTATGACAGCATCACCTATTGTGGCGTGTCGTGCGGCAACTCATGTTTTATTTGCTGCAGTCGGTGCAAATATGATAAAAAATGAAAAGAATATCTGGGCGGTTCTTGGAATAACCGGTATTATCCATGCTGTAGCAGAAACAATAGTTGTGTACATAGGATATCTTCTCGGGGTTGTTGCTACAAACGAATATTCAGTAGGATTCTTTATGCTGATAACATTCGTAGGAACAATAGCTCATCACTGTGTGGATTTTGCAATAGCACTGTTTATTGCAAAAACGCTTAAAAAAGCAAAATTATTAAAATAAGAGTGAGGTACAGCTGTGATTTTAATTAAAAACGGATGCGTATATACTATGAAAAATGATATATACGAAAAAGGGTATATTATAATCTCCGGCGGTAAAATCAAGGATGTGGGAAGCATGAAAAGCTTTACCCAATCCGAAAACGAGTTTGATAAAGTCTATGATGTGACGGGAATGTTTGTAATGCCGGGCATTGTAGACGGGCATAGTCACATAGGAATGTGGGAAGACAGCCTCGGATTTGAGGGCGCGGACGGAAATGAAGATACAGATCCGATAACACCACATCTTCGTGCCATTGATGCTATAAATCCTATGGACAGAAGTTTTTTTGAGGGACTGTGTGCAGGAGTTACAACTTCCGTGACAGGACCCGGAAGTGCAAATGTAATGGGTGGCCAGTTTGTGGCTGTTAAAATGTACGGCAACTGTGTTGATGATATGATAATAAAACAACCGGTGGCAGTAAAAGCAGCTTTAGGGGAAAATCCTAAATCTGTGTATAACGGTAAAAACCAGACTCCCGTTACGAGAATGGCAACAGCAGCACTAATGAGAGAAGCGCTTATAAAAGCGGCCGAATATAAAAAAGCAACAGATGAATATAATGAAGATCCCGAAGAAAATGATAAACCGGATTTTGATATGAAATCAAATGCACTTCTGCCCGTTCTGCGTAAAGAAATTCCGGTAAAAATTCATGCCCACAGGCTGGATGATATTTTCACGGCAATAAGAATTGCAAAAGAGTTTGATATTGATATTACGATAGAACATGCAACGGAAGCGCATCTGGCTCCGGATAAAATTTCAAAAGAAGGATTCCCGGTTCTGATAGGACCAAACCTTCTTGACCGTTCAAAACCGGAATTGGGAAATATGGACGTGCGGGCAGCCGGGATTCTGGAAAAAGCAGGCGTAAAACCGGCTATAATCTCAGACCATCCGGAAATTCCGTGTAAGTATCTGGCTATGTCTGCGGCAATGGCGGTAAAAGGCGGAATGAGCCGTCTGGAAGCACTTCGGGCAATAACGCTGTATCCCGCAATGTATTGCGGTATTGCAGACAGAGTAGGGTCGCTTGAAAAGGGTAAGGACGCAGATATTGCAATATTCAGCGGACACCCGTTTGATTACATGACAGAAACAAAATATGTGTTTGTTGACGGGAAATGCGTGGTAGGCGAATAATGAACAGTATATGGATTGTATATAACAGTCAGCTAAAAGGCGAAAGCTTTATAAGACAATGTGAAAGCTACACATGCAGTATAGAAAAGGCAGGATTTGAAGCAGAGTTGGTCTCATCTGAAGAATGTGCCGTAAAGGATGGAAACCCGCTGTTTGCACTGTTTATGGATAAGGATATTTATGCGGCAAAACGCCTTGAAAACAGAGGTATAAAGGTGTTTAACACCTCGGAATGTATACGTATCTGCGATGACAAAGCACTTACTTATTTGCAACTGGAAAAGTTTAAAATTCCTTTTCCCGATACGATATTTGCACCCAAGATATACAGAGGTAGTATCAGCGATGAATTTTGCCGAAATGCGGCGAAAATACTGAAATATCCGCTGATAATGAAAGAGTGTTTCGGGTCATTCGGACAGCAGGTATATCTGGCGGAGAATGAACAGAGAATGTTGGAAATAAAGGAGAAAATCGGTGCAGCTCCGTTTGTGTTTCAGAAATTCATAGAAACCTCAATAGGCGAGGATATACGAGTGATAGTATCCCGAAACGAGGTTGTAGGTGCGGTAAGACGGTTTAATGAAAACGATTTCAGGTCTAATGTGGAAAACGGCGGGAAAACGGCAGAATACAGCATATCTCCGGAGCAGGCAAGACTCGCTGTAGAGGCAGCGACATCGGTCGGTGCAGCTTTTGCGGGGGTAGACCTTATAAAAGGAGATAACGGTTTTCTCGTATGTGAGGTAAATTCAAATTTCCATTTTTACGGGGCTCAGAAATTTATAAAAACCAACATATCGGATAAAATTGTAAATGACCTGATTTTTTATGGTTTAAATAAATAAAATTTAGTCATTTCATAGATAAAGTTTCTAACATTTTGTATAAAAAATAAAAAAAGCATTGACTAATTGTGAAAAATTATATATAATATAATTGGTGTTTATTATAAAATCACGGAAGAAATCAATTTAAGTACTTAGTAACAATAAAGGATATTGAAGGAGCGATAGAGTAATGTATTCCAGAGAAACAGTTGTCCAGAATCAGGTTGGACTGCATGCAAGGCCGGCGACATTTTTTATACAGCGTGCAAATATGTTCGAATCAAGTGTTTGGATAGAGAGAGATGAACGTAAAGTAAATGCTAAAAGTTTGCTTGGCGTGTTATCATTGGGGATTGTTAAAGGAACAGGAATTAATATAGTGGCAAATGGTCCGGATGAAAAAGAGGCCGTTGATTGTCTTATAGAACTTGTAAATTCTAATTTTGCAGAATAAAATCAGCCGGATGCTTGTCATCCGGTTTTTTTATAATATTTACCGGGGAATATCAATTATACAAGAAATGGTGAGATAAATGAGCAGTATTACCGAAAAACTTAAAAGATTACCCTCCTTGCCGGGAGTATACCTTATGAAATCGGTTTCCGGCGATATAATATACGTGGGAAAATCAAAGGTGCTGAAAAATCGGGTTCGTCAGTATTTCAAAAAAACGGGACATAGTGGTAAGGTAGGTGCTATGGTAGATAACATAGCCGATTTTGAATATATTGTTACCGAAACGGAAATAGAAGCACTGGTACTGGAATGTAATCTTATAAAAAAATACAAACCCTATTATAATATTTTGCTCAAAGACGGCAAACAATATCCTTATATAAAAATATCAGCAGGGGAATATCCGAAAATATCACTGGCAAGAAAAATTATAAAAGACGGAGCCAGATATTTCGGACCTTATACGGGAGGGGTTGCAAGAGAAACTCTGGATGTGATAGCAAAGCTGTTTAAAACTCCTACCTGCAAAAAGATTTTTCCGAGAGATATAGGAAAAGACAGACCCTGCCTGAATTATCATATTAATATGTGCTGTGCTCCATGCAGCGGGAAAATATCAGCAGAGGAATACAGAAAAATGTTCGTACAAATTGCAGATTTGCTTGACGGAAAAACTGCAGGAATACTTAAAGAGCTGAAAGCTGAAATGAAAGAATATGCCGAAAACATGGAGTTTGAAAAGGCGGCACAGACAAGAGACAGAATAAGAGGCATAGAAGGACTGAGAGAAAAACAGAATATTACCGTACCGGGTGGCGGTGACAAGGATATAATAGGTATAATGGCGGAAAACGGACTTGCGAATGTGCAGATACTGAACGTAAGAGGCGGAAAACTTCTTGGCAGAAACAGTATGTGGGTAGATTTTTCACTAGGCGAGACTGCGGGTGAGGTTTTATCAACTTTTATGGTACAGTACTATTTTGAAAGTGAGTTTATTCCAAAAGATATACTTGTAAGTGAATTGCCTGAAAACAGCGATGTCCTCTGCGGCTGGCTGAGCGATAAAGCAGGGGTTAAAGTAAATATAAAACTGCCACAGAAAGGTTATGGTCTTGACCTTATAAAAATGGCACTGAAAAATGCCGGTCAGGAAACGGAAGAATACGGACGTATAAAAAGAGAGAAAATAAATCAGAGCAAATTGGCATTGCAGCAGCTCAGGGAAAGTCTGAAACTTGAAACCTTGCCGGTCAGAATAGAATCCTATGATATTTCCAATACAGCGGGACAAAACTCGGTCGGCAGTATGGTGGTATGTGAGAATGGTGTTTTAGAGAAAAGTATGTATCGCTATTTTAAAATAAAAGGTGTTGACGGGATAGATGATTACGCTTCTACAAAAGAGGTTGTCACAAGACGAATGAAACGGGCGACCGAAACGAAGGACGAAAAATTCATAAATCTTCCGACAGTTATATTTGCTGATGGCGGAATGGGACATGCAGGGGCAATAGAAGAAGCCCTGATGAAACTTGGAATAAATATTCCCGTATTCGGAATGGTAAAGGATACGCATCATAAAACAAGAGCAATGATAACCTCAGACGGCGAAATAATTGATTTACCGGCGGAGGCGTTCAGATTAATCTGTGAAATTCAGGACGAGGTCCACCGTGTTGCAATTACCTTCCACAGAAAGCTCGGAGTGTCTGATATGTCAAGGTCACAGCTTGATGAGATAGATGGAATAGGCGCAGTAAGAAAACGACAGCTTCTGCGTAGTTTCGGAAGTGTTAAAAAAATCAAAGAAGCAACGGTGGAAGAGCTGGCGGCAGTCGAAGGAATGACAACAAAATCAGCTGAAACCGTGTATAGATTTTTTCATGAATAAATTAGTAAAAAGTAACATATAAACTGTCAGATAACAGGAATTTTTATATAAAGAAGGAATTGATTTTTTAACCATTAGATAATATAATATATAATAGAGAAAGAATTACGTTCGCACACAGGTGCGTGAAAGGCGGCAGATTATGTGGACGGTTGTATATATCTCGCAGAATATTGAAACGGCGAAGGAAATTGTTGAAATACTTGAAGAAAATAAAATAATAACAAGAATGCAAACCATAACCGGAGAGGGGGAAACTCATTCTTATGAGATTTTAGTACCTGATTCGGAAAAGGAAGAAGCACACAATATAATTTTATATATGGAATAGGAGCAAAAGAAAAATGAAACAGATAAAGAAAATAGGCATACTTACAAGCGGAGGCGATGCGCCGGGAATGAACGCTGCAATAGCTGCTGTAGTAAAAACGGCTAAATACAATAAAATAGAAGTTGTCGGAATAAACTACGGTTATCGCGGATTGCTTGACGGTGATATGAGAATTATTACAAATCACGATATAGATGATATAATTACCCGTGGCGGAACTTTTCTGGGTAGTGCCAGATGTCCGGAGTTTAAGGAAGAAGAAACGGTAAAAAAGGGAGTTGAAAGTGCAAAAGCTGCCGGAATAGACGGGCTTGTTGTAATAGGCGGTGACGGCTCCTTCAAAGGGGCAAGAGACCTCAGCCTGAATGGACTTCCCACAGTAGGTATCCCTGCCACTATAGATAACGATATTTCCTGTACAGAATATACTATCGGTTATGATACAGCACTTAATACTGTTATAGATTGTCTGGATAAAATAAATGATACCATGCGTTCGCATAACCGCTGTTCCTTTGTTGAGGTTATGGGAAATAAAGCAGGTTATCTTGCACTTGAAGTGGCGATTGCCAGCGGTGCCGATGCAGTACTTATTGCAGAACAGAAATTTGATATTGAAAGAGATGTAGTGGATATAATTGTAAAAAAACACAATACGAAAAAATATTTCCTCGTGGTTGTGGCAGAAGGCGTTGAAAAGACGGTAGGAAAATCCACTAATAAAATAATGAAAGAAACTGTAGAGATAATCAGAGAAAAACACGGAATTGAACTGGATGCAAGACTTACCATATTGGGACATGTACAGCGTGGCGGAAGACCTACATATAAAGACAGAGTTGCGGCGAGCCGTATGGGAGCTCATGCTGTGGCGTGTCTGAAAGACGGAAAGGGCAACAGAGTCATAGGTCTGCAAAATTCGGAAATTGTTGATATGGATATTCTTGAAGGGCTCAATATGAAGAAAAAAATAGCAAACGAGCTTCTTACGCTGTCAAAAATTATTTCTGTATAAAAAAACAGCTTAAAGAAAGGATGAATATAATGCCCGATATGCTTTGCAGGACTAAAGGGAATTCAAACCCGCACGAGAAAGCCAGAGTGTATTTTACCTGTCATCCGGAGGATTTTGAAAAGTATTTTGATGTCATCTGTGATGATATATTTAAAACTCATGACTGTGCCGTTTATTATACGAAAGATATGACGGCTGAATTTGACGAGCAGGACAAGCAAAGCGATTTAGGCAGTAACAACCTGTTTGTCATTCCTGTAACATATAAGCTTTTAAGCACTCCAAACAGGGCTATGGATACTGACTTTCAGTATGCGATAAGCGAGCATATACCGGTTCTTCCCATTATGGTAGAAACCGGTATTGACGGGTTATATTCAAGAAAAGATAAATTCGGAGAATTACAGTATCTGAACAGGGAAAGTACCGATGCAACAGAAATTTCATATGGAGAAAAGCTTGATAAATATCTGGACAGTATTTTAATCAGCGATGAGTTATTTGAAAAAATACGTCTGGCATTTGATGCATACATATTTTTAAGCTACAGAAAAAAAGACCGCAGATATGCCAATGAGCTTATGCGTCTTATCCATAGTAATCCTGAATGTAGGGATATAGCAATATGGTTTGATGAATTTTTGACTCCGGGAGAAAGCTTTAAGGATAGTATAAACAGAATTTTAAACGACAGTAAGCTGTTTGCACTGCTTGTTACACCAAGCCTTCTTGAAGAACCTGACGGCAAACCAAATTTTATTATGACGGAAGAATATCCCACTGCGAAAAAAGCGGGGCTTGACATACTTCCGGGTGAAATGGTTGAAACAGATAAAAAGCTTCTCAGAGAAAAATTTGACGGTATTCCGGATTGTGTTAATGTTTATGATAACGAGAAGTTTAAAGCACAGCTTATCAGCTATATATCAAAAATGGTATCGGGAGAAGAAAAAAACAGCCCGGACCATACATTTCTTATAGGAATTGCTTATCAGGAAGGAATAGATGTCGAGGTAGACCGTCAGCGGGGGCTGGAGCTTATTACACAGGCTGCGGATGAGGGACTTCCTGAAGCGATGAAAAGGCTTTTGACAATGTATTACGAAGGTATCGGTGTTAAAGCTGATTATCATATTGCAAATAAATGGGCAGAGAAGTATTGCGAGGCTGTTTTTGAAAAATACGGTGAGAAAAATGAAGATTATATAGATGCATTGAATTCGCGTGCGGTTATATGCCACCTTCTGGGAGAAACAAAAAAAGCCCTTGAATTTTCGAGGAAGGTATATGAACTGTATCTTGAAACAGTTGGGAAAGATGACGAGAGAACAGTTTCTGCACTCAATAATCTTTCGGGAATCTGCCGATCATGCGGAGAATACGATGAAGCTATAATATATGCACAGAAAGCATACGATTATTTCTGTGAGAAAGACGGAAAAACAGCGTTTGAAACCCTTATCGCATTAAATAATCTTGCTCTGGTGTATGGGGATAAAGGGGACTATGGCAAAGCTCTTGAGCTTTCCGAAGATGTTTATAATGCCCGCCGCATACATCAGGGAGAAAAAGACGAATATACCTTAAGAGCACTTAATAATCTTGCTTCCGCATATTATATGGACGGCGATTATGAAAAAGCTCTGGAAAAGAATAAAGAAAACCGTAAAATGCGTACGGAAATTTTAGGTGCGGACCATTATGATACGCTTATAACCCTTAATAATCTTGCCTGCTGCTATGCGGCGGTAAAATCTTATAAAAAATCCTTTGAATACAGTAAAACGGTATATGAAACCATGCGTAAGAAATATGGGGAAGAGCATCCGCTTGCAATAATTGCGTTGGATAATTTTGCAGGAGCCTACAGAGATATTAAAAATTTCAAAATGGCATTGAAACTTTGTGATAAGGCATATAAACTGCATGTTAAAGTTTTTGATGAAAAACATCCGGAGGCTATTTCGGGACTCAATAATCTGGCAGCCATTTATATGGACTGTAAAAATCCGCAGAAAGCTCTTGAACTTTCCGAAAAAGCATACGCACTTGCGACAGAGGTGCTCGGAGAAGGCCACGAAATAACGCTTACCGCTCATGCCAATACCGGCACAGCGCGTCTCTGGACGGGTGACGGGCAAAAAGGTATCGAGATATTAAACGATGTATATAAATTGCGTCGCAGACTTTTTAAAAAGAAACATCCCCTCACTATTTTGCTTATGACTTTTCTGGCACAGGCATATATGAAAGAGGGAGACAGCGATCAGGCGTGCAGAATTGCAAACAGTGCCTACTCCCTGGGCTGCGAAATGTGGGGGAAACAGCATATAAATTTAGTTGATATTATGGATGTCCTCTCTGAAGCATACCTGAAGATGGGAGATATTATGAGCGGAACTATATTCAAAAAAATGTCTGATGACATTAAGAAGGAATATAATATAAAATAATTATTTGTAAAAAAATGTAAAAATTTTTAGATGAAAATCACTATCTTTTTCTGGCAAAATATGGTAAAATAAAATCAGAAGCAAAAGAGAAAGGGTGATTTTATGATTAATCCTGTTATGGGGCTGAAAATTATATATCTTGATATTGACAGCATACTGCCTTCGCCTAACAGGCAGAGGAAGGTGTTTGATGCGGGGGATTTAAGTGTGCTGAGTAAATCAATAAAAACGTATGGAATGCTTCAGCCTGTTTCTGTGCGGAAGGTAGGAGGCAGGTATGAGCTCGTGGCAGGCGAGCGAAGGATACGGGCGGCGCGAATGGCGGGACTTGATAAGGTTCCGGCGATTGTACGTAACATGAAGGAAGAAGCGGCGGCATCGCTGGCTATAATTGAAAATACTCACAGAAAGCCACTCACTTATTTTGATGAGGCGGAGAGCTATATTAATATAATCAGAAGATTAGGGCTGACGCGTAATGAATTTGCCGCAAGAATCGGGATAAGCAGAGAATATCTTGACGACAAACTCGGACTGCTTTCGCTGTCGGAGCAGGTTAAAACTGCTATGCTCAGAAACGGGATAAGTGAAGAAGTGGCGGTTGAAATAGCAAAGACGGCGTATGAGGATTTGCAGCTTGATGCGGTGGAGGTTGCCACAGCAGGAAGATTCGGGAAAGAGCAGACGGAAAAATATATTAAAGATACAATTTATAAGATGACCCATAAAGAAGAAATTCTGCGAAAACAGCTTGTAAAAAATGCGGAGATTTATGTAAATACCATAAACAGGACAATAGATATGATGAAGCGGGCAGGCTTTAAGGCGGAGAGTCGCAAGAATGAAAATGATGAATATATAGAATATGTGATAAAGATTGCAAAATAAAAGTTATTTCAATAATTAACCATAATTTTGACAAAATTCTCCGATTTTTTATGTAATAGTAATAAAAATTATTTTTTTTACAAAAATCTATTGGAATTTTTGCAATTTTGTTTTATAATATATATATGATTACTTTTTAGGAGGAATAATAATTATGTTAGTTTCTGCAAAAGAGATGCTTCAGAAAGCAAAACAAGGCAAATATGCCGTAGGTCAGTTCAATATCAATAACCTGGAATGGACAAAAGCAATACTTCTTACAGCACAGGAAAATAATTCTCCCGTAATCCTCGGTGTTTCCGAAGGTGCAGGAAAATATATGTGCGGATTTAAGACAGTTGCTGATATGGTAAAGGCTATGATAGACGAGCTGAATATTACAGTTCCCGTTGCACTTCACCTTGACCACGGAAGCTATGACGGTGCACTCAAAGCAATAGCTGCAGGTTTTTCTTCAGTTATGTTTGATGGCTCACACTATGCAATTGATGAAAATATCGAAAAGACAAAAGAAATCATCAGAATTGCAAATGAAAAAGGTATTTCCGTTGAAGCTGAAGTAGGTTCAATCGGCGGGGAGGAAGATGGCGTTGTAGGTGCAGGCGAGGTTGCTGACCCCAACGAATGTAAATCCATTGCAGACCTGGGCGTTGATATGCTGGCTGCAGGTATCGGTAATATCCACGGCAAATATCCTGCAAACTGGGCAGGTCTGAACTTTGATGTTCTTGATGATATTCAGAAGCTCACAGGAACAATGCCTCTCGTGCTTCACGGCGGAACAGGTATTCCTGAAGATATGATAAAAACAGCTATATCTCTTGGCGTATCAAAGATAAACGTAAATACAGAATGTCAGCTTTCCTTTGCAGATGCTACAAGAAAATATATTGAAGCAGGCAAAGACCTTGAAGGCAAAGGCTTTGACCCCCGTAAGCTTCTTGCTCCCGGATTTGAAGCAATTAAAGCAACGGTTAAAGAAAAAATGGAACTGTTCGGTTCTGTTAACAAAGCGTAATAAAAAAACCATCAACACTCCGGAAAACATATGTTTCCGGAGTGTTTTATTATATATGAATAATAAATTTTAAATAAAATTATATTTTTTATTCAAAATAGGTCTTTACATCCGGCGGATATTGTGGTAAAATAGATACATATAAAATTATATGGGCAAGAGTAATATATGATTGAAACAGAAAAGGACGGTCATAAGAAATGATAAACGAAGAAGTTAAACTTGCACTGGAAAGCTTTGGACTTGACGAAGGGCTTGACAACATCGGTCCTCTCGGAATAGGAAATATTAATACTTCATATAAGGTTACAATGAAGGACGGCAGAAAATATGCTCTGCAGAAGCTGAATACGAAAGTATTTAAAAAACCGGAAGAGGTTATGAGCAACATAACCAAGGTTACAGCTCATCTGCGCAGTAAAATTATAGCTGAAGGCGGAAATCCCGACAGAGAAACACTGAATTTTAATATGACAAAAGACGGGAAACCTCTGTTTTATTATAACAGCGAAACGGTGTACAGAGCATACGAATTTGTTGATGATGCAATTACTCTGCAGAGTTCATCGAGTGCGGAGGAAGCTTATAAGACAGCGTATACGTTCGGTAATTTCCAGAAAAGACTGGCGGATTTTGATGCTTCTGTTTTGTTTGAGACTATCCCGAATTTCCATAATACGGCAAGCCGGTTTGAAAATCTTGAAAGAAGCATAAAAGAAGACAAGGTCGGCAGAGTCGCTGAAATGAAGGAATATATTGATTATTGCTATAAAGAAAAGTATCTGGCAAATGCTATTGTAGATGTGTTTGAAAAGGGCGAGTTGCCCGTGCGCGTTACACACAATGATACAAAAATAAATAATATACTGTTTGATGCCAAAACAAAAGAAGGAATGTGCGTAATTGACCTTGATACGGTTATGCCGGCAACGGCTCTTTACGATTTTGGCGATATGATACGTACAGGCGCGGCATATACAGAAGAAGATGAAACAGATTTAAGCAAGGTAGGACTGAATCTTGAATATTATGAGGCGTTTGTAAAAGGTTTTAAAGACGGTGTTGGTGAAGGTCTGACTGAGGCTGAACTGTCACGTCTTGCACTCAGTGCAAAGGTACTCACATTTGAAAGCGCTATAAGATTTTTAAGCGACTATCTGGACGGGGACGTATATTTTGCAATAAGACGTCCTGACCATAACAAGGTAAGAGCAATAAACCAGATCAAATTGCTGAGCGATATGGAAGACAAATATGAAAAAATGATTGCCGTAAAATAACGGCATAGCTGAACTCTTAAGATTTTTATCTGAGATAAAGCATTTTGAAAACACATAACTGATTTAAAATGCTGTCTTGGATAGGCGGCTGCATCGCAGCCGTTTAGCTTAAGGCGGCATTTTTTGTGAAAGGCAGTGAAAATATGGAAAGCAAAATAGCATTACTCGGAATTATTGTTGAACAGCCCGAAGCGGTGGAAAAAGTAAATTCCGTTCTGCATGATTTTGCCGGTTATATTGTAGGTCGTATGGGAATACCCTATCGTGACAGAAATATAAGCGTAATATCGGTGGTAATGGATGCGCCTCAGAAAATTATAAGCACAGCAGCAGGAAGACTCGGCATGATTGAAGGGATAAATGTTAAAACGGTAAATGCGAAAGTGTGACAATTATGCTGAAAAATGTTATAGAAGATATTAAAAATGGGATAAAACCCACTCAGGGGCAGATAAAACAGCTTCTTGGCACCGGTGATGAGAATTGGATTTATATATTCAAACAGGCTGATGAAATCAGAAAAAAATATATGGGCGATACGGTTCATGTCAGGGGTATAATAGAGTTTTCAAGCTATTGCCGCAGGCATTGCGCATATTGCGGGCTAAATGCTTTAAATGCACAGGCCCAGAGATACCGTATGACGCCTACAGATATAATTGAAACGGCAGTTGAAGGCTGGGAAGCCGGATATAAAACCGTTGTATTGCAATCGGGTGAGGACCCGTGGTACACCCCACAGATTCTGGGAGATATAGTGTATGAAATAAGAAGTAATACGGGGCTTGCCGTTACGCTGAGCTGTGGTGAAATGTCTTATGAAGATTATAAATATTTAAGGGAATGCGGTGCAAACAGATACCTGCTCAAACACGAAATTGCTGACAGTGAGATATATGGCAGGCTTCACCCCTGTGGGACTCTTTCAAACAGAGTTGAGTGTCTGCGTAATCTGAAAAAGCTGGGATTTGAAACAGGAAGCGGATTTATGATAGGACTGCCGGGACAGACCCTGGAGACCATAGCAGAGGATATAATGCTGATAAATTCAATTCCCTGCGATATGGCTGGGATAGGTCCGTTTATCCCATGTGACGGCACTCCTCTTAAAAATCATCAGCCGGGCTCTGCGCTACTTACTAAAAAAGCAGTCGCCCTCACAAGACTTATAGTAAAAAATATAAATCTTCCTGCAACTACGGCACTGGGAGTTTTAGACAGTGAGGAAAAAAGTGATATTTTTTCCTGCGGGGCAAATGTAGTAATGAAAAAAATAACACCACCGCAGTACAGGAATATGTATAAAATTTATCCTGCGGAGCTGGGCGAAATAAAATCCATCGCCGAGGAAAGATGTGAGCTTGATAAGCAGATCAGAAAGCTCGGGAGAAATCCGTTATAATATATTTGAAAGGAATTGGGAAAATGTATAACAAAGCTTCGGCTATACCTGCCGAATTTATAAATCACGAAGAAATAATGGATACTATTGCGGAAGCAAAAAAACTGGCTGCAGATAAAAGTGTTATTGCAGATATACTTGAAAAAGCAAAGAATTTTAAAGGACTTGACCATAGAGAAGCGGCAGTTTTGCTTTGCTGCAATGACGAGGAAACAATACGTCAAATGTATAAAATAGCAAAAACCATCAAGGAACATATATACGGAAAACGTATAGTTCTTTTTGCACCGCTGTATCTGTCAAATTACTGTGTAAATAACTGTAAATACTGTGGTTATCAGCATTGTAATGAAGGTATGAAAAGAAGAAAGCTGACTCAGGAGGAAATAAAGCAGGAGGTAATAGCACTCCAGGATATGGGACATAAAAGACTTGCTCTTGAAACCGGCGAGGACCCTGTGAATTGTCCTATTGAATATGTTCTTGAAAGCATAAAGACAATATATTCCGTAAAACATAAAAATGGTGATATACGCCGTGTTAATGTAAATATTGCGGCAACTACGGTGGAAAATTATAAAAAGCTGAAAGAAGCCGGTATCGGAACATATATTTTGTTCCAGGAAACCTATCATAAGGAAACCTATGAAAAATATCACCTCGCAGGACCAAAAAGAAACTATGACTATCATACAACCGCTATGGACAGAGCTATGGAAGGCGGTATTGATGATGTGGGAATAGGCGTGCTTTACGGGCTGTATGACCATATATACGAAACCGTGGCAATGCTTATGGAAGCAGAACATCTGGAAGCGGCACACGGCGTAGGGCCGCATACAATAAGCGTTCCCAGACTTCGTCCGGCTGAAGGTGTATCGCCGGATCAGTATCCGTATATGGTAAGTGACGGGGAATTTAAAAAGCTTATCGCAATACTTCGAATAGCTGTGCCGTATACCGGAATTATCCTGTCTACCCGTGAAACTGAGGATATGAGAAATCAGATACTTGAAATAGGAATTTCACAGATAAGCGGTGGCTCGTGCACAGGAGTCGGCGGTTATTCGAGTTACAATATGAAAAACGAAAAGACAGTACAGTTTGATGTAAGTGACGAGAGAAGCCTCGATGAGGTTATTGGCGGTCTTTGCAGAGGCGGATATATCCCCAGCTTCTGTACAGCGTGTTACAGAGAAGGCAGAACAGGCGAGAGATTTATGCGACTTGCAAAAACAGGCGATATAGGAAATGTATGCCAGCCTAATGCACTTATTACATTTAAAGAATATCTTACGGATTATGCATCAGAAGAAACGC
Organism: Clostridia bacterium; assembly: GCA_045657605.1. Lineage (GTDB taxonomy): Bacteria > Bacillota > Clostridia > RUG12999 > RUG12999 > JAZOTK01. The sequence continues at coordinate 5,136 of JAZOTK010000158.1, read as the reverse complement.
GTGAGGCGGGAGAAAAGCTGATTGCAGACCAGCTTGAGCAGATACCGAATGAAAAGGTAAAGGCTCTGGCGAAAAAATATGTAGAAGAAATAGATAATGGCAAAAGAGATTTCAGATTTTAATAAATACCGGAAAGGAGTGCTGCTGATATGATAAGTTCACTTTCGCAAACACCGAACGCAATGCGAGTTCACATTGCAGTGTTCGGACGCAGAAATAATGGGAAATCATCTCTTATAAATGCATTTACAGGTCAGCATACGGCACTTGTTTCTGATGTGGCGGGCACGACAACCGATCCGGTGTACAAGCCTATGGAGATTTATCCTATCGGTCCTTGTGTAATAATAGATACTGCAGGATTTGACGATGAAGGAAAGCTTGGCGAGATGCGCGTTGAAAAAACCGCACAGGTGCTGGACCTGGCTGATATTGCAATAATGGTGTTTTCGCCCGAAAATTCCGATTATGAGTTTGAAAAGAAATGGATTGATAAACTCCGTGAGAAAAACTGTCCGATAATCGGAGTAATAAATTTTGCTGATGTTTATGATAATACCGAAGAAGTATCAAAAGAAATCGCTGGAAAGTTTGGTATAAAAACTTGCACAGTAAGCGCAAAAGAAGGCAAAGGAACAGATAAACTGATAAAACTGCTGGCAGAAACTGCTCCCGATACAGCCGAAATAAGTCTTACGGGACATCTGTGCGATGCAGGTGACAGCGTACTGCTTGTGATGCCCCAGGATATTCAGGCGCCTAAAGGAAGGCTGATATTACCGCAGGTACAGGTAATAAGAGATTTGCTTGACAGAGGAGTTATAATTACTTCTGTTACGGCGGATAATCTGGAAACAGGGCTCGGGGGACTTAAGAAACCGCCAAAACTTATAATTACCGATTCGCAGGTTTTCGATTATGTGTATGAGAGGAAACCCGCTGAAAGTCAGCTGACGTCATTTTCGATGCTTATGGCGAGATACAAGGGAGATATAGATGTGTTCCGCGCGGGAGCTGAAAAAATTGATTTTCTGAAAGAAACAGATACGGTTCTTATTGCAGAAGCCTGCAGTCATGCACCGCAGGAGGAAGATATCGGAAGGGTTAAGATTCCGAAAATGCTTAAAAAGAAAATAGGAGACGGACTAAAGTTTGAATTTGTGGCAGGGAAGGATTTTCCGGAGGATTTAAGTCGCTATGCACTTGTTATACACTGCGGTGGCTGTATGTTCAACAGAAAATATATATTAAGCCGTGTTAAGGCTTGCAAAAAAGCAGGTGTTCCGATTACAAACTACGGTATAGTAATAGCTAAAATAAAAGGAATACTGGATAAAATAAAAGACTGAGGAGAGAGGCAGATGAAAAAACTTAACACAAAAACAATGGTGCAGATGGCACTTATGATAGGTATTGTAATTGTTATGGGGTTTACTCCGTTAGGATTTATACGAATACCGCCGGTTTCAATTACTATGCTTCATTTGCCGGTAATAGTGGGCTCTATTGTACTTGGCCCGTTGTGTGGTGGAGTTTTGGGATTCACCTTTGGTTGCGTCAGCATGTGGAATGCCATTGTAAATCCGCTGCCGCTACCTTCAATTTCGTGGATGCTGTCACCGTTTGCAAGTGGATTTCCTCTTCAGTCATTTGTGCTGTGTTTTGTCCCGAGAATCCTTTTGGGAATTATTCCGGCGTGCCTGATAAAACTGTTTTCAAGGAATAAAAAACCGGGAAGAATTGCAATAGGCACATCGGCAGGAATATCATCTGTTGCACATACCTGTATGTTTTTGGGACTTATAAACATATTCCCTCAGCAGGAGGTAAGTATGCCTCTGGCAGATGTAATAAAAACAGTAATAAGCCTTAACGGAACGCTGGAATTTACAGCGGCGATTGTAGTGGCGGCAGCGATATGCAAAGCCCTCATTGCCTATACATATAAAGCCTGAGGTACATATATGAAAGAAATAAAAATAAATGAAATAGAAAATATAAAAATAGGCAGAGCCGAAGATTTTAAAAACGGAACAGGCTGTAGCGTAATAATTGCTGAAAATGGAATGGCGGCAGGCTGTGATATAAGAGGTGGCGGACCTGCTTCAAGAGAAAACGGACTGCTTGACCCTGTAGCGGCGGCTGAGGTAATACATGCAGTATTGCTGAGTGGCGGAAGTGCATTCGGACTTGATGCCGCCGGCGGAGTAATGCAGTATCTGGAAGAAAAAAACATCGGATTTGAGACAGGCGTGGCAAAGGTTCCGCTGGTGTGTCAGTCGTGTATTTTTGATTTGGGCGTGGCAAACAGCCGCGTGCGGCCGGATAAGAAAATGGGGTATGATGCTTGTGTAAACGCTGAAAAAAATGAACACCCCGAAGGCTGCTTTGGTGTTGGAACAGGAGCGACTGTAGGGAAATACCGTGGCAGTGAGTTTGCAATGAAATCGGGCGTGGGAATATATGCCGTGCAGATTGGCGAGCTTAAAGCAGGAGCAATAATGGCTGTTAATGCCCTCGGTGATGTATACGGCACAGACGGCAGAATAATTGCCGGCCTGCTTGACAGGGATAAAACAGGTTTTTTGAATACCGAACAGGAAATGTATAAGGATTATTCTGTAATATCAAATATGTTTACGGCGAATACTACAATAGGTGCATTTATAACGAATGCAAAATTCACAAAAACACAGCTTACAAAAATAGCCTCAATGGCACAGAATGGTATGGCGAGAAGTATTTCGCCGGTGCATACCATGGCGGACGGAGATACAATATATGCCTTGTCGGCAGGCGAAGTCTGCGCTGATATAAATATAGTGGGAACTCTTGCGGCGACTGTTACTGCAGAGGCAATACGGCGGGCGGTAATAAACGCTGAGCCGATGTACGGATTTAAGGCGTACTGTGATATTATTAAATAATAAAGATGGAGAAATAAATTATGTGGATTTCTGATCAGTGGAAAGATTTTGAAGTTTTAGATACAATGGACGGCGAAAAGCTGGAGAGATGGGGGAATATTATACTGCGACGTCCCGACCCGCAGGTTATATGGAAAAACCCGTCAAAGCCGGAGCTTTGGAAAACTGCTCAGGCGAAATATAACCGCAGCAATACAGGCGGAGGAAAATGGGAACTTTTTAATAAAATTCCCGACCGCTGGACAGTTAGCTATAAAGACCTCAAATTTAATATAAAAACTATGGGATTCAAGCATACGGGACTTTTCCCGGAGCAGGCGGCTAACTGGGATTTTGTTACTGAAAAAATAAAGGCATCCGGCAGAGATGATATAAAAGTACTTAATCTTTTTGCATATACAGGAGCAGCAACGGTAGCGGCTGCGGCGGCAGGTGCGGCGGAAACCGTACATGTTGATGCCGCAAAGGGCATGGTTTCGTGGGCGAAAGAAAATGTTGCTCTGTCGGGACTTGAAGATAAATGCGTCAGATTTATTGTGGACGATGTTCTCAAATTTGTAGCAAGAGAAGAACGCAGAGGAAGAAAATATGATATTATTATTATGGACCCGCCATCATATGGCAGGGGACCCGGCGGGGAAGTATGGAAGCTTGAAAATGAGCTTTACGGACTGATAGAAATGTGTATTAAAATAATGACACCGAAACCGCTGGCAATGGTGGTAAATACATATACAACGGGACTTTCTCCCTGTGTTGTATCAAATATAATGAATATGACTGTCACAAAAAAATTCGGTGGCAAGGCAGTGTGTAAAGAATTGTGCCTGCCTATAACAGACAGTAAAATTGTACTCCCGTGCGGCTGTACCGGCAGATGGGAGGCTTAAGTCCCTTACGGAAAGGAAGGATTTAAAGTTGATAGAGGTTAACAGTTTAAAATACCGTTATGATGAGAGCCCGGTTTTTGCGGTAGACGGTGTAACTCTGAACATAAAAGAAGGTGAGTTTGTCGCAATTCTCGGACATAACGGAAGCGGAAAATCTACCTTTGCAAAACATCTTAATGGGATTATTTTTCCCACTGAAGGTAAGATTTTAATTGACGGTATGGATACAGCAGATGAAAAGTTTATGTGGGATATACGCTCAAAAGTAGGTATGGTTTTTCAGAATCCTGATAACCAGATAGTAGCAACTGTTGTTGAGGAGGACGTAGCTTTCGGACCGGAAAACTTAGGCATCTCACCCGATGAAATACGAGAGAGAGTAGATTTTGCATTAAAAGCGGTGGATATGGAAGAGTTCAGAGAATCCGCTCCTCACAATCTTTCGGGAGGACAGAAGCAGAGAGTGTCTATTGCGGGAATAATTGCAATGATGCCGGGATATATAGTGCTGGACGAACCGACAGCAATGCTTGACCCTAAAGGGCGCAAGGAAGTAATAAAGACAATAAAATTTCTTAACCGCGAATATAAAATGACGGTTATTCTGATAACACATTATATGGAAGAAGCCGCACAGGCAGACCGTATAGTAGTAATGGACCACGGCAAAATTATCGTAGATGATACACCGGAGATGACTTTTGCCAATGTGGCACTTCTCAAAAGTGTAGGACTGGATGTTCCGCAGTGTACGGAGCTTATGTTCAGACTGCGACAGGAAGGAATAGGTGTGAAACACAATCTGCTTTCTCCGGAGGAATGTGCAGAGGAAATAATCAGGGTATTGGAGGCGAGTGCAGATGAACATTAAAGTGCAGAATCTCGAATATACCTATATGAAAGACACTCCGTACGAAAAAACAGCAGTGCACAACGTAAATATGGAGCTCAGACAGGGCGAGTTTGTAGGACTTATAGGCCATACCGGAAGCGGCAAATCCACACTGATACAGCATCTTAACGGACTGCTGAAACCCACATCGGGAGAAATTCTGGTGGACGGCGTAAATATTGCAGATAAAGAAGTAAAACTCAGAGAACTTCGGTTTAAGGTCGGAATTGTATTCCAGTATCCCGAATATCAGCTGTTTGAAGAAACGGTTATCGCAGACATAGCTTTCGGACCGAAAAATATGGGACTTAGCAGCAGCGAAGCTGAAAAAAGAGCTTATGAAGCTATGGAGCTTGTGGGACTTCCGGCAGAGCTTGCCGAAAAATCGCCTTTTGAGCTTTCGGGCGGACAGAAAAGACGTGCGGCA
>JAZOTK010000157.1:0-6190 GCA_045657605.1 Clostridia bacterium | reverse complement strand
GTAGAGGTATGTGTGAACTTTTCAAGCTCCTCTTCGGTAAGTAAAGAGCTTTTTTCATATTTCATAGCGTGAAGAGCGGCACCGTATGCACCCATAAGTCCGGCAATTGACGGACGGATTACCTCTGTGCCTATTTCCTTTTCAAAGGCACGAAGGACCGCATCATTATAAAAAGTTCCTCCCTGCACAACGATTTTTTTATTAAGTTCTTCCGGAGAAGAAGCACGTATTACTTTATATACGGCGTTTTTTACAACACTAACGGAAAGACCCGCAGAAATATCCTCAACCGAAGCACCGTCTTTCTGCGACTGTTTAACTGACGAATTCATAAACACCGTACAACGTGAGCCGAGGTTTACCGGTGCTTTTGCTGTAAGTCCGAGTTTTGCAAAAGAAGCGGCATCATAACCTAATGCTTTGGCGAAGGTTTCTATAAAAGAACCGCAACCCGATGAGCAGGCTTCGTTTAACATTATGCTGTCAATAGCACCGTTTTTTATATAAAAGCATTTTATATCCTGCCCGCCGATATCAAGAATAAAATCAACATCAGGACGGAAATGCTTTGCGGCGGTATAATGAGCGATAGTCTCAACCAGCCCTTCATCAACTCTGAAAGCGTGACGGATAAGTTCTTCGCCGTAACCGGTAACGGCACTACCGCATATTTCTATTCGGTCTTCGCAGCGGCGGCGGATTTCAGTAAGTTGCTGTTTTACAAGTTCTGTGGGATTTCCCATATTTGAGCTGTAATATGAATAAAGTATAGATTTATCTTCGCCAATAAGTACAAGCTTTGTTGTAGTGCTTCCGCAATCAATACCGAGCCACGCCCGACCGCTGTAGGAATCAGTGCCGGATATGGGAACAGTAGCTTTGCTGTGACGGGATACAAAATCTTCGTATTCGGTAATATCATTAAACAGGGGATTAAGTCTGTCTGAATATTCTTCATTTGTGCTTAAGTTTTCGAGGGTTTTAGCAAGATTGCAAAGGGAGAATGCTTTTGAATTTTTTCCGTAAATTGCGGCACCGAGCGCAACGGAATACAAGGCGTATTCGGGGAAAACAGCATTATCTTCGCTAAGATTTAAAACCTCGCAAAATTCCTTCTGAAGTCCTTTGCAATAGTGGAGAGGTCCACCAAGGAACATTACTTTTCCTTCTATTTTACGTCCTTGAATGAGTCCTGTGACTGTCTGGTTTACAACGGCGCGGTAAATACTTGCCGCTACATCTTCTTTTTTTGCACCTTGATTGAGCAGAGGCTGAATATCAGTTTTTGCAAACACACCGCACCGGGATGCGATAGGATAGATTTTTTCGGCACGCAGAGAAGCCTCGTCCATTTCATCTGCGGTCATATTAAGAAGTACAGCCATCTGGTCGATAAAAGAGCCTGTACCGCCGGCGCAGGTACCGTTCATACGTTGGTCAATACCGCCTGAGAAAAATATAACCTTGGCATCTTCACCGCCAAGTTCAATAACTACTCCGGTATCGGGGGCAAGGGTTTTTACCGCTTCGCTTGTGGCATAAACCTCCTGAATAAAATCAAGTCCGGCAGACTGAGCCATACCCATTCCGGCAGAGCCTGAAACGGTAATATTAGCCTCAATATCACCAACCTCGTCTATAACCTCACGCAGGAGTGAAAGTGTGGTTTCTTTTATTTTTGAAAGGTGTCTCTGATATTTTTCATATACAACATTTCCGCCGCAAAGTAAAACGAATTTTGCGGTGGTAGAGCCAATATCAATACCAAGTGAATATTTACATTCAGTCAAAGAAATTCCCTCCGGTTTTAAATAATTTATACCTATTTAATATAAGTATAGCATAATATAAAGTAAATTGTCAATGTGAAAAGTTACGAAAAACTTTTAAAAAGGTCTCATATAATTGGAGATATAAGAATAAAATATTTTGATTTTAAATAAAAAAAGAAAAAATATATTGACTAAAATGGAATATTATGTTATACTAACTTTATACGAAAAAACTTTTAGGGGGGAACTTTTTCATGAAATCTACAGGTATAGTGCGTAAAGTGGATCAGCTCGGTCGTATCGTTATTCCTAAAGAACTGAGAAAAACTCTTGGCATCTCAGAAGGCTATGATTCGATGGAAATATATATTGAAAATTCAAATATTTTTCTTGTAAAATACGATGAAACAGATGAATCTTCCGGAGTTGCAAGAGGTGTTGACCAGCTCGGACGTATAGTGTTACCGATAGAATTACGCCGTATCCTTGATATTGAGGAAGAAAGAGATTCTCTGGAGATTTTTACTGAAGAAAACAAAATTATTCTGAAAAAATACGAACCGTCATGCGTTTTCTGTCAGAATATCCGCGGTGTTCTCAGTTTTAAAGGGAAAAATATATGCCCTGCCTGTCTTGAAGAATTAAAAAAACTCAGATAATTTTTTTGAGAAGCTTTTGTATATACCGCTCCGGCGGTTTTGTCTGAGGCTTCTCAAATGTTTTTATAAAGAAAATTTGGAGGTATTATTATGTTTTGGGAAATTATAAAATCCTGTATTTTAGGCGTTATCCAGGGAATAACCGAATGGCTTCCTATCAGCAGTACGGGACATCTTATTTTAGTAAATGAATTTTTAAAGCTTAACTGTTCGGAAAATTTCTGGGAACTGTATGAGGTGGTAATACAGCTCGGTTCAATTTTTGCCGTTTTACTATTATATTTCCACAAATTAAATCCGTTTTCACCCAAAAAAACATCAGACGAAAAGGCAAAAACCTGGCAGATGTGGCTTAAGGTAATTGCGGGCTCACTTCCTGTTGCAGTTATAGGTCTGCTTTTCAACGATTATCTGCCCGACCACCCGTTTGTTATTGCGGCGGCACTTATAATTTACGGAATTCTGTTTATAGTAATAGAAAAAATAGCAAAAAAAGCGACAGTAAACTCAATCGAACAGCTTTCATTTGCAAAAACCTTAGGAATAGGTCTTTTTCAGACACTTTCCATAATACCGGGTACTTCAAGAAGCGGTTCTACAATTATGGGAGGTATAATCCTCGGCACATCAAGAGAGGTTGCGGCGGAATATTCATTTTTCCTCGCACTCCCGGCAATGGCAGGAGCAAGTCTCCTTCGTATTTACAAATATATCAGCGAATGCGGACTGGTCTTTTCCGCTACAGAGCTTTGGGTGCTTATATCGGGAATGGTGGTATCCTTTATCGTTTCTGTATTTGCAATAAAATTCCTTATGGGCTATATCAAAAATCACGATTTTAAAGCATTCGGCTGGTACAGAATAATTCTTGGTATTTTAGTAATCGGATATTTTGCTTTTATGAGATAACAGGTGATATTTATGAACAAAAGAGTATTATCGGTACTCGAATATAATAAAATACTGCAACTTGTTGCAGAGCGTGCCGTAACCGGTGAAGGAAAGAAAAGAATAGCGGAGCTTATCCCGTCTGCAGATTTTGATGAGGTTTCATTTATGCAGACGGCAACAGCGCAGGCATCATCAATGCTTGTTATGCATGGAGCCTCGCCGATTATAGCAGTACCTGATATAAGAGGTGCTTTAAAACGCAGTAAAATAGGCGGACTTCTGTCCCTTTCCGAGCTTATGGGAGTAGGGGCTGTTTTGCGATGCAGTCGCAATCTTATTTCTTATATCGGTAAAACCGATAAATTTGATATTCTGCAAAATATGTGTGCCGGGATTACAAGCATACCCGCACTTGAACGGGATATTTCCGAATCTATCCTCGGTGAGGATACGGTAGCGGATAATGCCAGCGGAGAGCTTGCGGCACTCAGACGTAAAATACAACAGCTTAACAACAAAATAAAAGATATTTTAAATGATATGCTCCGTTCACAAAACACGCTGAAATATTTACAGGAACCTATCATCACAATGAGAGGCGACAGGTATGTTCTGCCGGTAAAAAGCGAAAACAGAAGCAATATTCCGGGAATACTCCACGACTCTTCAGCAACGGGAGCTACGGTATTCATTGAACCTATGGCTGTTGTACAGACAAATAATCAGCTCCGTGATGTTATGATAGCGGAGCAACGTGAGATTGAAAGAATAATAGCTGATTTTTCTGCCCGCGTAGGGGAGTGCGCAGATGCACTTGAAGAAAACTACCGAACTATTTGCGAAGCGGATATTCTCTTCGCAAAAGCCTCGTTCTGTAACTTGGCAAAATGCACCGAGCCGGTGTTAAACCGCGAGGGAAAGCTGTATATTAAAAAAGCAAGACACCCGCTGATTGACCCTAAAAGCGTTGTTCCTGTCGATGTATATCTGGGTGACGGCTTTGATACTTTGGTTATAACGGGACCGAATACTGGTGGTAAAACCGTTACGTTAAAAACAGTAGGTCTTTTTGCACTTATGTGTCAGTCGGGACTTCATCTGCCCGCAGACCTCGGAACTCATATGCCGGTGTATAAAAATATTTTTGCGGATATAGGCGATGAACAGAGCATTGAACAAAGCCTCAGCACATTTTCATCTCATATGGTGAATATTGTGGAAATTTTAAACGAGGTAGAGCCTGATACTCTGGCACTTTTCGATGAACTTGGTGCAGGTACTGACCCGGACGAGGGAGCCGCACTTGCCATTGAAATTCTCGAATATATCAGAGCGTGTGGTGCAAAAGCTATTGCTACAACCCATTACAGCGAACTTAAAATGTATGCACTTTCAACCGACAGAGTAGAAAATGCATCCTGCGAATTTGATGTATCAACACTCCGTCCCACTTACAGACTTTTAATCGGAGTACCGGGTAAATCAAATGCGTTCGCCATTTCAAAACGACTCGGAATTTATGATACTATAATAGAAAAAGCAACTGCAAGAATGACGGCGGACAGCGTAAGATTTGAAGATATCGTAACAGAGCTTCAGACTAAACGTGAGGCGGCGGCAGCAGCATACGATGAAGCGCAAAAGCTGAAAAATGAGGCAAATGCACTCCGTGCTTCTCTTAAAAAGGAACAGGGAGATATAAAAGCCCGCAGACAAAAAGCTCTTGAAGATGCAAGACGTGAGGCAAAGGATATTATAGAAAAAGCGCAAGAAGAAACAGGCGAGCTTATCAAAGAAGCCAGACGACTTGCGGCAGAAATTGAAGAAAAAGACAGTATGCGTCAGCTTGAAGAACTAAGGTCGCAGATTCGCCGGAAGGGGTCTGTAGCTGATGAGCAGATAAAGAAAAACAAACGGAAATCCAATACTAAAATAAATGAAATCAAAATAGGCATAACGGTTGATATTATGTCTGTTGATGAAAGAGGAACCGTACTTACCTTACCAAACACAAACGGCGATTTTACGGTACAGGTGGGTATTATGAAAGTAAAAACAAACGTCAAAGATGTAAAAATAGTAAAAGATGATACCGCCTCGCAGGGCGTAAAAGTAATGGAAAGCCGCAGAAGTATATCGAGTAAAAGTATGAATATAAAAACAGAACTCGATTTACGAGGATTTACCGGTTATGACGGAATTATGGAGCTTGATAAATTCATTGACGATGCTATGCTCGCCTCGCTTCCCAAAATATCGGTAATTCACGGCAAGGGAACGGGTGCACTCAGAACAGCAATACATCAGCATCTGAGAAAGAACAGATACGTTAAAAGCTTCAGACTCGGAAGCTTTGGTGAGGGCGATAGCGGAGTAACAGTAATAGAGCTTAAATAGGAGACTAAAATGTTTAAAAAGCATACCGAAAATGGAACAGTATATTTTACTGTGCCTGAAATTGACAGTCTCGGTGGTGTCAGTGCCGCATTTACAACCCGTCTTGGTGGTGTGAGTGAGGGAGTGCTTTCTTCGCTGAATCTGGGAACAGGTCGCGATGAGCCTTTTGAGACTACTTTGGAAAACTATAAACGGATATGCACCGCTGTAGGCGCAGATGTAAACAGATGTGTGCTTGCCAAGCAGACACATACCGCAAATATTCGTATAGTAACCGAAGAAGATGCAGGTAAAGGGCTGACCCGGATATCGGATATAACCGATACCGACGGGCTGGTGACTAATGTAAAAAACCTGCCGCTTGTAATTTTCTATGCCGACTGCGTTCCCGTACTTTTGTACGACCCGAAAAAAAGCGTTGTAGCGGCAGTCCACGCCGGTTGGCGCGGCACAGCAAGTGAAATTGCAGGA
>JAZOTK010000156.1:0-6901 GCA_045657605.1 Clostridia bacterium | reverse complement strand
AAGGACCATAGCTACTGCAATTCTTATAACTTTCGCCCTCTCGCCGTTTTCCTGCGTTTCTTCTTCGGATACTACAACGTCAGGCTCAATACTTAAAACTATCTTTTTTACTTCCTCAAAGTTTTTTTCGTTTTCCGCTTCAACATAAAGCTTTTTGGTTATAAAATTAAGCTTTACCGCCCTCATCCCCTGTGTAGTCAGGAGCGTATTTTCAATTTTTTCCGCACAGTGCGCGCAGTCAAGTCCGTTTAATATATATGTTTTGTTCATTCTTCAACGTGCTCCATTCCCTGACTGAAAATAGTTTTTACGTGATTATCTGCAAGGCTGTATAAAACCGTCTTGCCTTCCCTGCGATACCTTACAAGTCTTGCTGATTTTAATATCCTAAGTTGATGCGATACCGCCGACTGGCTCGTTCCCGCAATTTTTACAATATCGCTTACACAAAGCTCGCCGCAGTACAGCGCAAAAAGTATTTTTATTCTTACAAAATCACCGCATACCTTAAATAATTCCGCCATATCGGCAAGAATCTCATCGGGCGGCATATGTTCCAGCACAACACTTGTACTCTCATCGCATTTATGTGACATTTCAATCCCTCCGTATAACATATGAATAATTGTTCATATATCTATAGTATCATAAAACCTTTCTTTTGTCAAGGGGGTTTTAAATTAAATTGACAACGACCGCAAAATATGATAAAATTATATCATCAGCTCTGAAAAGGAGAAACGCAAGATGAATATTTTTAAAAAAACCTTCTCCTCTCTGCGGAGTGGAGTTTCAGGTATTGGTATTATTGCGACGCTTAGCTATTGTCTGCTTGTATTTATATATATTTTATGCGGAAAGGAGCATCCTGATTTTTTCCGTTCCTCGTCTTTTGAAAGAATCGGGTCTGTGCTGATTTCCCTGCTGTTTACTGTTTCTGCCGCTTCGGGATACCGATATATATCACAAAAGCTTGGCGAAAAAATACGGACGGCGGCTCTTGTTTTAATAATGCTTTCTGTCGCCGCAATTATGAATTTTCATATCCCCTACAGTCCTGCAAACGACAGTTATGACCTGACGCTTTTCCTGCAGATGACACTTGAAAATTCGTACAGCGAACAAGCTGTCGCATACCTTGCGGGGTATGTTACCAACAGGCTTACTTTACTGCTTTATCTTCCTGCTGTGAAGATTTTCGGGAATATACAGACGGGTGTTATAGTCAGCAACTTTATTTTTTCTGCGGGCAGTATGCTGTTTATTTTCGGTGCCTGTCGCAGGCTTTTCGGCAAAAAAACCGCTGAGGTTTCGGCGTTTGTGCTGATGGCGTTTTTCCCGTTTATGCTTCTTGTGGGCCCGTACATTTATCTGCCTGCAATATTCTTTGCTTCGGGAGCGTTGTTTTTCTATTCGGGCAAGCGGTTATATGAAAAAATCATATCGTTTATAATCGGCGGTATTCTTTTTGCCATACGTCCCGTTGCCTGCGGATTTTTACTTGTTTTCATCGCCGCTGACGGACTTCTTACCAAGCACCGGCGGTTTATGATACTTAAAAATATCGGTAAAACCGTCGCGGCACTTCTGTGTTTTGTGCTTATAAACAATCTTATCGGTTATACGCTGTATGTCACGAAAATCCACCCGTATCCAAAGCTCGATTCAATTGCTGCCCTATGGTCTCTTGAAGTGGGAACACGTCCTAACGGTGTCCTTACGGGAATATGTACCTACACTCCGTTTGATGACAGGGATGTGGACGAAATTGGTGATAAATTCCACGAAATATGGAATTTGTACAGCTACGGCGACAGCAGTAAATATGAAGAAATTGTTGCTCTTAAAGATGAAACTGCGTCAATGATAAAAGAGCGGGCAGGAAATACAATTCTTTCTTCTCCCGCTTCGCTATGGGAATATTTAAAAGCTAAATTTGCAAATTATTATAAAGACATATATAAGCCGTATTACTTTTCGGCTAATATTACCTCGCCTTATTTCGGCAAAGGTATGTATATGAATTATAACCAGCGGTATTTTCTTTTTATGAACACATTTATTATGTGCTTTTCGTTTATTGCGGTAATTATTATGATAATCGCATTTATAAAGCTTCTCAAAAAAAATGTTTCGCATACTCTTTGCAGCGCCGCTGTTCTCGCGCTCGGCGCAGTTCTTGTAAGTATTGCGGCAATTATGCTGACAGAGGTCGGCAAACGGCTTATATTTGACGTTACCGTACCTATGCTTGCGGTTATAAGCTACGGCGTGGCGGCTATAGTAAATTCCGCGGATAAGGTAAAAGACAAAGCTAAAACAGCTTTCCCGATATGTGCTGTAGGTGCATTTCTTTTAATGAATGTTTCATATAATCAGTATAATCTTGATTTGTTCAGGGACTGCCGCATAGATATTACCGAAACGGAAATAACATTTAATTTCTCTACGCCTGCTGAAAACGGATATATGTTTATTACATCGGGCGGCGAAGAAATTCCATTCGGCGGGCTTGATAAAATAAGCGTGCCCGGCGGCGATGACAAAATCGATTTTATCTATGTACGTACTCCTGACGGCAGAGAATATGGACTGGATAAGGTGAAACCTGCAAAATAAATGGGACTGCGATAAAATGCACAGACCGTATAAAGCATAAAAATGCTTTATACTACGGACAATCTTCACCTCTCGACGTACCTTTGTACGCCTTCGGGCAGGCGACCAAAGCACGAGCTTTGATCGCTCAGCTTGTCCGTTCTGCACTATTTTCTCTTTGTCCCAACGGGGCTGCGATAAAATGCACCAAAAAATGGCAGAAACGAAAAAATTTCGTTTCTGCCTTATTTTTATTCGTTTTCAAAAAGCGGTGTGGAGAAATATCTCTCCGCTGTATCGGGGAGTATTGTCACGACTGTTTTCCCTTTGCCGAGTTTTTTGGCAAGTCTTTTTGCCGCCGCAACATTTGTACCGCTTGAAATCCCGCACATAATTCCTTCTTTTTTAGCAAGCTCTTTTGCTGTTTCGAGTGCTTCTTCATCTGAAATTATGCAGATTTCGCTGTATATTTCGTTATTGAGTATTGCAGGTAAGATTCCGTCACCGATACCCATTTGCAGATGAGTTCCTATGCTTCCGCCAGAAAGAAATGCGGCGTTTTCGGGTTCTACTGCCCATATTTCAATATCGGGATTTTTTTCTTTCAGCACCTCGCCTATTCCCGTTATCGTACCGCCTGTTCCTATACCCGAACAAAATCCGTGAACGGGTCCGTTTACCTGTTCTAAAATTTCCTGTGCCGTAAACCTTCTTTGTGCCTCCGCATTTGCTTCGTTTTCAAACTGCTGGGGTACGTATACGTTTTTATCAGCCTCTGCCATATCGAGTGCCGTTTTAAGGCATTTTTCTATACATTCGCCTATATTGCCGTCATCGTGTATCAGAATTACTTCTGCTCCGTAATGACGTACAAGCTTACGTCTTTCCTCGCTTACGGAATCGGGCATTATTATTTTGGTTTTATATCCGAGAACCGCACCTGCAAGTGCAAGCCCTATTCCCTGGTTACCGCTTGTAGGCTCGACAATTACGGTATCCTTATGTATCAGCCCATTTTCCTGTGCCGCAAGCAGCATATTATACGCTGTTCTGGTTTTTATTGACCCGCCTACGTTAAGCCCTTCAAATTTAACAAGAATTTCCGCCGAATCAGGGTCTGTCATAGCGGAAAGCCTTATCATCGGGGTATTCCCGAGTGCTTCAAGTATATTATTATATATCATATTATTACTCCTAACATTATAAAGCTATTTTTTATTATACTACATTTTATCATAAATTTCAACACTTTATTAAGAAAATTTTTACTTTTTTATGGCGAGCATATAAAAAAGCACAAATCCACTTAAAAAAAGGGATTTGTGCCGCTGTTTATCTTCTGCCCATTACTGTGCCGCTGCCGTTTCTCGGCGGTCTTGTGCCTTCGGGATAGAAGGTTACAAATTTTATTGAATACAAATCGCAGACCGTATAAAGTCCGTTCTGGTCATCATAAAGAATTATGTAACTTACGCCTACCGAAAAAAGTATACCCTGGCGTGTTGTCATATTCTGTGAGCCTATAAGAAATTCGACTACCACAAAATCTCCTATATTATCCGCAAGTATCTGTTGCAGGGAACCGTTATACGACTCGTTTTGTACGATATCTACGCCGGTTTCCGTATTAATCTGATCATTTGGCATTACCGCTGCAGGTTTGCCGTAATAATTCTGCATATTACCGTTCATACCGATGTTCCTTTCTTTTTAAGTTTCTGCATAATAAGAGGTAGGATTATAAAAGCAATGCTGTCCTATTCTCGCTGTAAATACACCGACCCGCGACGGGAAATATGTCCGGCAGTCCGCTGAAAACGGATTAAAATACCAAAGTGCCTGCCCAAGTCCCGGCAGACTGTTTCCCGCTAGCGCCCAGTCGGCTACATCATAATGAACCTGTGTAGGATTCATATTATAGATATTCTGCGGATTGTATGCACCGCCAATTACCTCACGGACACAGTCAAACTGTCCCGGCTGATAAATCACCTTTCGCAAATCGCCCTGATTTACCCGCTGATATTCTCCGTTCGCTACGTGAACGCGGTTCATAACGACATTCGCTACCGCCTGCATTCCCGTATATCCTTCTCCTCCCGCTTCACATTCCACAAGCCGCGCAAGCAGCTCTCTGTATGAATATGCCATTTTATCCTCCTCCCCATTAAAATTATATGACTAAAAAATTTTTTTATGAAATAAATTTTTAAATCGGAATAATATATTTTTCCTGAGTTAAAATAACATTACACAAAAAACCGAAAGGATGATAGTTATGAAATACAGATTTTACAGTTTTACAGCAATTGTTTTAATGTTTTCTTTTCTCACCGCCGGTTGCAGCAATACTGCTGTTTCTGATTATGATTTATACATTTTCAATACCAAAGGCGAAAGTGCCGCCGCAATGGATGCCGCCGCAGCGGCTTATACTGCCGAAACAGGTAAAAAAGTAAAAGTGTTTTCGCTCGGCAGCGGAACTAATGCTTCCGATACGCTAAGGGCTGAGATGAATTCCAAAAACAAACCCGCTATTTTTTCTATTGTGAATATTACCGAACTTGCTGAATGGCAGGAAGGCGGATTTGCTCTTGATTTATCTACCGTTACTGACGAAAATTTCAAAAAACTCCATGATGAAATCCCCGAAAATATGCGACTTACCTCTGACGGGAAAAACAGCTATGGTATTCCATATAACGTGGAAGGATACGGATATATTGTCGATACCCGTATGATAGACGGGCTTTTTTCCGCTGAATATGCTGATGCATTTTTAGAAGATATTAAAAATGCTTCGTATGATGAGTTTGAAGATTTTGTAGATAAGCTGGATAAATATATCAAAGGCGAAACGGGCATCAGCGTTACGCTTCGCGGTAACACATATCCGTTTGCTGAAGAAAAAACTGAGCTTACCAAAAAATTAAACGGCGTTTTTGCCGTTGCAGGGTCAGAAAAATGGACTTACGGCGACCATCTTATAAATGTCGCATTAAACACCTCTTTTAAAACTCCTGCTGATGCAAAAAAAGCTACAGAAAAAGATATAGACAGCCTTAAAGGTGCGTTTTTAGCTTATGCTGAAACACTTGACCTTAAAACCTCTCACAGCGCAGGTCTTTCGGGTCCGCTTCCCCGTGGGGCTGATTTTATAAATTCAACTACAAACAACTACGATGCTTCCGTACAGGTATTTGCCGAAGGGAAAGCACTTCTTCTCAAACAGGGTAACTGGGTTTATACCAATATCGAAAAAGCAAATCCCGAAATTACGGATACGCTTACGTTTATACCGATAAAAATGCCCGTCACTCAGGCGGATATAACAGCAGATAATCTTACCCCCGCAAAGCTAAGCCGTTCCATTCCCGTTTATGTGCCGAATTATTATGCCGTAAATGCAAAAGCAAGTGAGGCGGAGATACAGGAGGCGTTAAATTTTCTTGTATGGCTTAACACAAGCGACAGCGGCAAGAAATTTATAACTGAGGATATGGCGTTTATACCTTATAATGCAAATCCCGAAGAAATAACACTCGATAACAGTCTTGGTAATTCTATTATCGAATATATAAACGAAGGGAATATAATTTCAAATCCCTATGCAGGAACTCCTGCCGGCTGGTCTTCCGAAATATTCGGGCTTGAAATTATGGAAAAATACCTTACTAAACCCGATTGGACACGTGACGATTACGAGGCTATTGCAGATTACGGTATTTCCTCGTGGAAAAATGCAATAAATTCTTCCGGGCAATAGAAAGGCGGATTTTAGTTGGATAAATTTTATAAAAAATGGTTTTTCCCGCTTATAGCGCCGTCACTCATTTTGTTTTTTGCAGTAATTATCATACCGTTTGTAATGGGATTTTTATATTCCTTTACCTCCTGGCGCGGGACTTATTTTGCAGGCGGAGGAATTGCCGATTCTTTCGTGGGATTTAAAAATTATGTAAACGCCTTTAATAATCCCCGGTTTACAGACGCGTTTATATATACAATAAAATTCACCGCGCTTGCCACCATTTCGATTAATATTGTATCGCTGTCCCTCGCACTTCTTGTGACGAGAATATCCCGCGGTTCGGGCGTTTACCGTACAATATTTTTCCTGCCAAACCTGCTTGGCGGGCTGGCTCTCGGGTTTATATGGCAGTTTATTTTCCAGAACGTATTTTCAGGAATACTTTTCGGGAAAGAAGGGCTTATATATATCCCGTTTCTGACAAATATGCTCCAGGATAACACCAAAGCTCTGTTTGCACTTGTTATTCTGGTAACCTGGCAGATGGCGGGG
>JAZOTK010000155.1:0-8050 GCA_045657605.1 Clostridia bacterium | reverse complement strand
AGTGACCTTTATGCCCGTAAGCTCAGTAAAAGGAAGAGAGCTTGAAGCGGACGGGATCGAAAAGTGTAAAGGGTATCTTGGCATGGCGTCCGATATTCCCGGATTTGACAGCAGATTTTCGCAGATTATAGTGAACCTGCTAGGCAGAACCGTGGTTGTGGATAATATCGACAACGGGATTGCTATGGCAAAAAAATATAAATATTCGTTTAAAATAGCCACTCTGCAGGGAGAAATATTAAACGCAGGCGGTAGTATTTCGGGCGGAAGTACCGGTTCATCGGCAGGCGGTCTTTCAAGACGCAGCGACATAAAAGCGCTCACTGAAACCATAGAAAAGAATACAGTAAAGCTGAAAGAAGACACAGAAAAGCTGGTACAGCTTAAAAAGAATATCGAAAAGCTTAAAACAGAAGTAGTAAAAGCTCAGCAACAGATGTGGGAAAACAAGAGAAAGCTTGCTGAGTACAACACATCTGCAGAGCATAATCTCCGCGCATGGGCGGAGCTTGAAGCGTTGGTTTTGCGATATGACGATGAGCTTGCAAGGATAAAAGCAGGAGAAGACCAGGCGGAAATATTAAAAGCTGACCTGGAAGTGCGCAGAAAAGCTCTGATGCAGGAGTTGGACGAGAAAACACGGGGTAATAACGCCGTAACCGAAAACATAGAAAAGCTTCGCGAAAAATATATGACAGCCAGCGAAAAGCTCGGTGAAATGCGTATTTCAAGAGGCGTGGCAGAGAAGGATGCCGAAATCTGCAAAGAAAAAGCCGATGAGGCGACAGGCGAAATCGAAAGGACCTTTGCGGAAACTGAGGAAAAACGCAGACAAAAAGAAAATGCCGAAAAAGGAAATAGCGAAAACAGCCTGAAAATAGAGCAGAAAAAGGCGGACCTTGAAGCGTATCGCAAATCTGCTGAAAAAAGTAAGGCAGAGGCTGAGAAGAAGGAAGAAGAACGCAGAGTGCTGAGCGAGGAGCTTGAAAAGAAAAACGAAAAGCTCAGGGAAGATAATTCGACCGCATTTAAACTGCAGTCCGATGAGGGCAGGCTTGAAGCTAAAAAAGCCAAGCTTGAAACCGAGCAGGAAAACCTTATCGGAAAGCTGTGGGAGGAATACGAGCTTACATATTCCGCGGCAGAGGCATTAAGACACGAAAATGTTTCGGTCAGCGAGTATCAGAAAAATCTGACAGAAATAAAAATGAAAATCCGTTCGCTTGGAAATATAAACTTAAATGCTATAGAGGATTATAAAACCACCAAAGAACGGTATGAATTCTTAAAGGAGCAGCAGACTGATATTTTAAAGGCAAAAGCCGAGCTTGAAACGCTGATTGCAGAAATGACAGGTGTAATGGCGGAGATGTTTGAAAAGAATTTCGCAAAGCTCAGCGTAAAATTTGCTGAAACATTCAGAGAACTGTTCGGAGGCGGTCAGGCGTCGCTTAAGCTTTCCGAGCCGGAAAACATTCTCGAAAGCGGTGTTGATATTGAGGTGCAGCCTCCCGGTAAAAATCTGCAGAATATCAACCTGCTGTCGGGTGGAGAAAAGGCGTTTACGGCAATTGCTCTTATCTTTGCCATACTTAAAATTAATCCCACTCATTTCTGTATATTTGATGAAATTGAGGCGGCACTTGATGATGTAAACGTGTTCAGATTTGCCGATTTCTTAAAATCGCTGTCTACAAGAACACAGTTTATAGTAATTACCCACAGAAAAGGTACAATGGAAGCGGCTGATACACTTTATGGCGTAACTATGCAGGAGAAGGGTGTAACAAGTCTGTTGTCGCTTGATTTGAATGAGGTAGAGGAATAAATAATCTGAAAGGAATGGAAAAATGGGCTTATTTGATAAAATTAAACAGGGTCTGACAAAAACAAAGGAAGCGTTTACCGAAAAAATAGACGCAGTGGTAAAAAATTTCCGCAAGGTGGACGAGGAGCTTCTTGAAGAACTTGAGGAAGCACTTATCAGCGCAGACGTGGGTGTGAATACTTCGGTGGAAATAATCGAAAGACTCCGTGATGAGGCTAAAACCAGGAACATAAACGATGCAGACGAGCTGAAGGCGGTACTGCGGGAAATTATTACCGATATGATGGGCGAGGCACAGCAGGAGGAGCCCGCGCAGGGTCTTCACGTAATACTTGTTATAGGCGTAAACGGTGTGGGAAAAACCACATCAATAGGAAAGCTCGCTTATAAATTCAAATCGGAAGGCAAAAAAGTAATGCTGGCAGCGGCGGATACGTTCCGCGCGGCGGCAATTGACCAGATAGATATATGGTCGCAAAGATGCGGAGTTGAGCTGATAAAACAGTCGGAAGGCTCCGACCCGGCGGCTGTTGTGTTTGATGCAATGCAGGCGGCACGTCAGAGAGGTACAGATGTGCTGATTATAGATACCGCAGGCAGACTTCACAATAAAAAGAACCTTATGGAAGAACTCCGTAAAATAATGAAGGTAGCGGACCGCGAGGCACCAAACGCCAAAAAAGACGTATATCTTGTGCTTGACGCTACAACGGGACAGAATGCACTCTCCCAGGCAAAGCTTTTTGGTGAGGTTGCGGATATAACGGGAATAGTGCTTACAAAAATTGACGGAACCGCAAAAGGCGGCGTGGTTATTGCAATAAACAACGAACAGAGTATACCGGTGAAATATATCGGTTGCGGTGAAGGAATAGATAATCTGCAGGATTTTGTGCCGGAGCAGTTTGCGGCGGCTCTGTTTGACGACTGAAAGGAAGCGACTGACCATGAAAGTGAAAATTGAACATAAAGGACGATGGCTTGCGGCTCTTGCAGGTGTGCTGATTATATTGGCAGGAGTATGGGGCTTGCAGTTATATCTGAACTATCTGAACATAGCGGAAATAGGCGAAAAATATCTTTATACCTACTACAGGGTGATTCAGACTGAAGTAATCCTGCGTATAATTATGTTTATTATAGCGGAAGCGGGTGTGATGATAACGACTGCGGTGATAAGAAAAAATCTGCTGAAATGGGATAATACGGCAGTATTTTTAAATACAAAACCGCTGTTTATAATTTGCAGCAGTCTGCTGGCGCTGTTTATCAGCTCACTTCTGCCGTATAAAATGGCAGAAACGGCACTTGCGGCATTTAACCCTACCTGGTTTTTGCACAGCGACCCGATTTTCGGCAGGAATATAGGGTACTATATTTTCCAGAGACCGTTCTACCGTGATATAACCGAATGGGCATATATTTTTACGGGTCTGCTTTTCGCATATCAGGTAATAATATATTTTATGTATTATGTAAGAGCCGGTGGCGGAGGATTAAGACAGATAGCAAAGCAGGACGGAATCGTAAAACATCTGTTTGCAGGATTTCTTATGATAATGGTTGTGTTTATGGTATCATCGGGATTTCTGGCGGAAGAATTTATGTTTGGCGAATACGACGGCGTAGTCGGCGGTAAATATACCAGAATGATGATATGGGCGAATTTCTACAGAATAACGCCTCTTTTGCTGGCAGCGGCGGCGATTGCGGCAAGCGCTATGGTATGGAAAAGAAAATACAAATCGGTACTGTTTGTGATAGCGGTATATCCGGCATTGTGGATTATTGTAGCCGTAGCGGCAGTCGGCGTGCAGAATTTTGCGGTAAAACCCAACGAAACCTCGATGGAAAGACCGTATATAAAGAATAATATCGGCTGCACAAACCGTGCTTACGGGCTTGAAGATATATCCGATATGCAATACCACGCCTACGGCAGGATAACTGAAGAAGGTATAAAAGAAAGTGTGCAGGAGCTTGAAAGTGTGGCTGTAATTGATGAAGCAACGGCACTGTCGGCATTCAATCAGCTTCAGACTCACAGGAACAATTATGTGTTCAAAGATGCCGATTATATGACATACAATGAAAACGGACAGGAAAAAGGAGCTTATGTGGCGGTACGTGAGATAAAAAGTGATGAGGACGAATCCTATATAAGCAGAAAAATGAGATTTACCCACGGCTACGGAGTGGTAGCGGGAAGCGTTGCAAAAACGGGAGCTGACGGACAGCCTGAGCTGATTGTAAAGGATATGAATACGGACGCGGCGGCACCTGTTAAAATCTCGCAGCCAAGAATATATTTCGGCGAAACGGAAGAAGAATATGTAATAGTAAATTCACTGCAGAAGGAATTTGATTACTATGACGGCACCGAAGAGGCGGAATTTTCTTATGACGGAGATGCAGGAGTGGAGTTAAATTTTATTCACAGGCTGCTTTATGCCGCAAAATATGCCGATTTTAATCTGGCGGCGTCCACATATTGTACAAGCGAAAGTAAAATTCTGACGAATGTAAATATTATTGAGAGAGCAGAGTATGCTTACCCTTATCTCACTTTTGATGAGGACCCGTATATCACAATATCACGTGACGGAAGAATTATATGGATTTTAGACGGATATACAACGACAAACTATTATCCGTATGCGCAGAGAATTTATGATTTTGACGAGGATTTTGGCACAAATTATGTAAGAAACAGCGTTAAAGTAACGGTTGATGCCTACAGCGGAGAGATGAACGGGTATATAACGGATTATAACGACCCCATAATCCAGACCTACAGCAAAATATATCCCGAAAGCTTTACAGCAGGAGCTATGCCTTATGAAATAGCGGCGCAGATAAAATATCCTGAAAAGCTGTTTAAAATTCAGGCGGAGTTGTTTAAACAGTATCACAGCACAAACCCGTCCACCTTTTACTCAAAATCCGATGTATGGGAGTTTGCAAAGGAAAAAACAGGCTCAGGTCCTGAAGTGCGCAGTATGTCACCTTATATTGTGCGGAGCGATATGTTCGGCGGCAGAAAAGAAAATGTAATGATGATACCTTATACGGTAGCCAATAAAGACAGCAGTCTCTCAGCGTGGCTGGCAGTATCATCGGGCCCGGACCATTACGGAGCAATGATGGTGTGCACCTTCCCGCGAGGCTCGCAGATAAACGGAACACTCCAGGTGGAAAATAAGATAGACAGCGACAGCATGATAACAGCAGAGATTGAAAAGCTGAAAACTGATAAAGCGAGAGTAATAAGAGGGGAAATGACCGTACTGCCCGTAATGAGAACCGTAATTTATATTGAACCCGTATATACGCTTGCGGCAGCGCAGGGAGCCCTGCCGGAGCTGAAAAAAATAATAGCGGTATGCGGTGATACGGCGGTAGTGGAAAATACGCTTGCGGAAGCGGTAAAAAAGCTGGCACAGCTTCTGCCTAAACAGGAAAATGTGCAGGAAATTCCGGAAGTGCTGAGCTCGGCGGAAAACGATTTACCTCAGGAGCTGAGCAGTCTGCTTGCGGCAGGAATTTCAAAATACCGCGAAGCCCAGCAGTTTGGTCGTGAAGGCGATTGGGTAAATTACGGAAAAACGATGAAAGACTTTGAAGAAATACTTAATTTGATGGAATATAAAATGGCATACAGCGATGAGGAAATTCCGGAAGCTGAAGAATAAAAACACGCCCGAAAAGAGCATATCTTTTCGGGCGCTTTTTTTTGCCGTAAGCCAATATTTGAAAAAACTGTTATATGAGTAGGCAAAAAAACACTAAAAACGGGTAAAAACTTGTGAAAATAAGAGAAAATTAAAGAAAATCAAGGTTTTTTCAAAAAAACATTTGACTTTTATACATAAAAGGGGTAAAATATATATTGAGGAGGTATATATATAATAAAATATGGCTATACTGAGAAGATTGATATAAAAAGCAATCTGAAAAAAATTAAGTTAACATAAATTAACTGTAAAAATCACACGACGCGGTCGAAAAAAATAAAAAGAAAAGGATGTTGAAAATGAAAAAACTGACAAGCTTATTACTGGTTATTGTAATGCTCTGCACTTGTATGGGTGCGATGAATGTTGCAGCTCTGGAATATGGTCGTTTGTTCCCGGCTGAAGCAGTCCGTAAGAGTGGTTCCGACGGAACAGCTGTAAAAGGTGTAGACTGGTACAGAGAAGACTGGGAAACCTTGACTACATACAAAGGCATCAGCACAGGCGTTGAGCTGCTGCCGGGCAGCTGGATAACACTGGTTTTAAATAATGACAAAATAAAGGCGGGAACATATGGAGCCGGTTACTATACCTTAGAAGCCAAGGTAGCAAACGGCGATCTTGAATCGACAACCGAACTGACACTTGATACAAGTTCAGGATATACAGTAAAATGGCCGATAGGCTATACCGGTGCATGGAATGGTGTAGGCTTTAATCCCGATGGCACAAGAAACAACAGTGCTGTGTGGTTTACGGAAGAGTCTGCCTATCTGAGAGATGGCGAAAATACACTTACAATTACAAATACAGGTGAGAGTAAGTTTGTACTTTACTGTGTGGATTTTGCACTTACAGCGAGATCATCTGAAGGTGGCAGTGGCGCAACGGGGACTACTGTAATAACAACAGAAGCAGAAAATTATACAGATGCCAGCGGAGCTGCAGCATCGGGCGATACTGTTACGGTAGATAATGATGACGTATTGTCTTATGATGTAAATATTACAGAAGTCGGTACATATGAGATGATAATGAACGGCCTGGCAAGAATGGATGTTACAACTGTAATCTCTGTAGACGGAAAATCTGATATAGAGACTACTCTTGAATATCATTCGGAAACGGCAGAGGCGAAAGAACTGAAGGTTGCGGAATTTGACCTGATGCCCGGAACATATACCATATCATTTGCGTTCTATTGTCCGGAATATTTCTTTGATTCGTTTGTACTTAAAAACATCGGTACAGATGAAACGCCGATAGATGATTTCACGGCTGCGGTAACACCGGTTCAGGCATATGAGGTTATGACGCGAGTTGGCGATATGTTTGGATTAGATGTAGAAGGAGACATAGAGGGTATTGCGATACCTGAAATGGCATTTGCAAGATTTGCCGGCAGAAATTTCTTAAGCTATAACGAGTTTATAACCTACTATGATATGGTAATCGAGACGGAAAAAACCGAGCCTACTGCTGCGGTTTACAATGCGGCAGGAACTTTGGTAAACACCCTTCCCACAGGTGACGGTAAAATTATAATAGACGGAAAATATATCAAGAAGGATATGTGGATGACCGGTGCGGTTTACAGCGGCAATAAGCTGTGTGCTGTAGGTGTTTTCAAAACAGACGGCAATGATAAGGAAATCCCGCTGAAGGATCTTGTAGCCGGAAGCAATGTTAAATTTATGTTCTTCGAGGATATGAAGGATATAAAACCGATAGCAATGACAGATATTGTGGAAACTCCGCATCCCGATGGCGGTGATGAAGTGGTTGAAGAAGAGCCTTATCTGGAAATATACGTATCTTCAACCGGCAGAGACAGAAACACAGGTTTAACAAGTGATGCGCCCGTATCTATCTCTAAGGCGATTACGCTTATAGAGGCTAATAACGATGGTATGACAGGCGATATAATAGTTAATATGGCTCCCGGTACTTATGCGGTTTCTTCGGCAATTACCATAACGGAAGCGGCAAGCGGTAAGAACGGCTACAACGTTATTTTCAGAGCCCAGGATCCCGAAGACAAACCTGTTATTTCCGGTGGTGCAAAAGTAGGCGGCTGGACTCAGGTAGAGGGCAAACCGTATTGGGTGGCTGATACAACCGCCACAGACAGCCGAAGCCTTTATGTAAACGGCTATCAGGCAACACTGGCGAGAACCAAATATATGTACAGATCTTCAGGATATATAGTTCCGACAAGCCCGAAAACATCTGCCCACATAACAGACGGTCTTATTGTTCCGAAAACAAACTTCCCGTCAGGTCTTGAAGGCGAAACCGATATGGGCATAGTATTCAACCTCGCTTTCGTTAACCATCGTATTCCTCTTGCAAGTGTAACCTATGATGCGAGAAATGCTTATCTTAATGCGGATTATCCGAGATACCACTCGTTACCGCTTTATATGAATACAACAATAGCACCGAGCTTTGACAAACCGTTCTATCTGGAAAATGCAAAGGCTCTGAT
>JAZOTK010000154.1:0-2957 GCA_045657605.1 Clostridia bacterium | reverse complement strand
GCTCCGCTGTCTGTACGGCAAAAAGTCATTGTGCCTATTCCAGCCGCGGAATCTCTTACCCATACTCCTATTTTATATTTTTTATCAGTTGCTTGCCGCGGAGTAACCGTAAGGTCAATTCTGCTGTTTTTCCTCATTACTGTTAAAGTCAGCGGTGTTTCGCCTCTTTTATTTATTTCTTCAATAAACATTTCGTTGCTTGTTATTTCCGCTTTGTCTATTTCTAAAATCACATCTCCCGGAAAAACGCCGCTTTCTTTTGCAGGCGCAGCAAGACTACCATCCGGTGTTTCAAAGCTTGCTGTATCTACCGTCAGAAGTCCTTTTGTATAAAGCTTTATGCCGACTGTATTGCCTCCGGGAATTACATCAACACTATTTAGCACACTAATACTTTTTCCCGGCAGAGGAATGCCCGATACACCTATGCCGCCGGCATAGTCCGCATTAAAAGCGATAAATAATATGATAACAGCTGATAGCCAAAACGCTGTCAGCCTTTTTTGTTTGTGCATACTTTCACCCCTCGTATATAAATTAACCTTAAAGGGGATTTTGTATGCTGAAAATAAATAGACTGATTGGCATTGGCAATTTAACATTTATTTCAAAAAAATATTGTGTATGTTTATATATTAAGATGAAAATAATATTAATTGTAATTTTAAAAAATAATTTTTTATAGTATGCCCGAATTTTATATACATATTCATAGCCGAAAAGAGGGATAGAAAATTATTTGGGGATAAGGCAAATTGCCATTTCTTGTCAATTCTATAGCTAAATTTTGCACATTCGTGCAAACCGAAATTATTGCTCTGCAATAGCTAAATAACTCCTTTGGAGTAGCTAAATTAAATTCGCAAAAAGCGTGCGAAGCACATTTAGCTGCCGCAGGCAATTTAGCTGAGCTTGCTCAATTTAGCTCGCTGTCAGGCGAATTTAGCTGAAAAAAAGACACTATTCTTTGTCGAATAATGTCTTTTTTTCTGGAGGCACCACCCAGATTTGAACTGGGGGTAAAGGTGTTGCAGACCTCTGCCTTACCACTTGGCTATGGTGCCTTATTAAAATTATTATGATAAAAGACGCAATTTTATGCGCCTTTTATCATTTGGAGCGGAAGACGAGATTCGAACTCGCGACGTTCACCTTGGCAAGGTGACGCTCTACCACTGAGCCACTCCCGCATATTTGGTGCCTCCGGACGGAATCGAACCATCGACACGGGGATTTTCAGTCCCCTGCTCTACCGACTGAGCTACAGAGGCAAACCCGTTTAATTACCGCCGAAGGTAATTATGGCGACCCGGAAGAGACTCGAACTCTCGACCTCTAGCGTGACAGGCTAGCGTTCTAACCAACTGAACTACCGGGCCAGATGTGGTGGGCACAATAGGGCTCGAACCTATGACCCTCTGCTTGTAAGGCAGATGCTCTCCCAGCTGAGCTATGCGCCCACATCCTTAAAATCCGCATTCCTAAATGCTTTAGCGGGTTTTCTTCGGTTCCGTTTCCTCAACGGAACAATATCTATTATACACTTTTTTAAAACAAAAGTCAAGCCATTTAAGGCTTATTTTCCCCGATTATACGAAATTAGCTCCCAAAATCTATTTTTTTCAGCCTTTTTCTAACTTTTCCTAAGTATTTCAATTAATTCTTTTTCATCGAATTTATATACTGTATTACAGAAATAACAGGTCAGTTCCGCCTTTTTATCTTTCTCGATTATATCCTGTATTTCCTCTCGTCCCAGGCTGATTATAACCTTTTCAAGTCTTTCTCTGCTGCAGTTACATTTATATTCCGGAACAGAGGTGTCCGTAATAACAGGTTCAAAGCCGTCAAGAGCTTCCGTAATTATTTGTTCAATATTTTTCCCGCCGTCTATCATTGTTGTAATAGGGTCGATATATGACATAGTTGTTTCAAGCATAGCAATATCCGCTTCGTCCGCATCGGGCATAAGCTGTATTATATATCCGCCAGCCGCTTTTACGGAATAATCCCTGTCAATCAGCACACCGAGTGCCACGATTGACGGAGTTTGCTCAGAGGATGCAAAATAATAGGTTAAATCATCGCCTATTTCCCCTGTCTGCAATTCAACCCTACCTACATACGGCTCACGCATCTTAAGGTCACGTACAACGGTCAGATAGCCTTTACCGATACTTCCGCCAACGTCAAGCTTGCCATTCTCTTTAAGCGGCAAATCTACGGCGTTATGGCCGACATATCCACGCACCTCGCCTTTGCAGTTTCCTACAGTTACCAAAGTTTCAAGAGGGCCATCTCCTTTAAACTGAAGTGAAATAGTTTCATTTTCATTTTTAAGTGTAGCAGCCATCATAGCATTCGCCGTAAGTGCACGTCCTATCGCTGCAGTTACCACCGGCGTAGTCTTGTGAATATCCATAGCCTTCTGCACAAGTTCTGTAGTTTCCGCGCCAAAAAATCTTATTTTACCGTATTTATCCATACCTCTGATTAATTTATCCATTATTATTTCTCCTTTTTATATACTGTAATATTCCATTATAAATAACTATTATTTTTTTAATAAAATTCTACGCTTGTCACTGGTAACACTTTCAGGTTTTGTTCCCGGTTTAAGTTTTCATATGTTGAAGTTGTAATTCTTATAAAAGCAAAAATAAAAAGTAAGATTAAAATTACAATCAGAATCTTATTCATTTTATTCTCCCTTTCGTTGCTTCTCATAATAAAAACCAAATAAAATCCCACCTGCATCAATTATACCACAAATTACATTTTTTGTCAACCGCCCGCGTTTTAAAGTCTCTTTATTCTGTGCATAATAATATTATAATGAAACGGAGGATTCTTATGCATTTCGGCAAGATTAAGAAAATCGAAAAAGATACCCTGGCTGTTTATCTAAGCGACGCCTTTGGCGAAGAATTTTCGGAAGAATTTCTTTTCGGAGAAGA
>JAZOTK010000153.1:0-3580 GCA_045657605.1 Clostridia bacterium | reverse complement strand
TGCCGCCGCCCTTGCCGAAAATCCCGAATCGGCAATATCGTCTTTTATTTTAAAATAAGATAGTGCAACGCTCATTGCCGCACTGTACGACAAAGCATCACAGTCACGGGCAACAGGTCTTTTTTTCAGCGGATGAAGCATGCACCGCCCTTCGCATATCCGTGCAGGCTCATCACTCAGGCTGTCAAGAATTATCGCAAGTGCCGTAAAATCATAACTCAGCGACAACCTCGAAGTATTCCCAAAAAGCTCACCCTGCCGCTTACAAAGCCCGCAGTAGTACGCCTTAAACACCTTAAACTCTTTAATTTTAAGCTCATCCTGCAAAACATTCACATAACCAAACATTATATAACTCCAAAATATAATTAATATCGCAGATTTCCTCTATAGCATTCACTTTTCAGTGATATACGCACTTTGCTATATAGTAAATTTAAGCCATTATATTTATTTTACCACAAATATCGTAAAATTGCAATAGAATTAACAAAAATTTTACTTTTTATTTATCAACCTGAAAAACCGTCTTAAATTCCTTGTGGGTAATTTAAGACGGTCCTGATGGAAAAATATGGTATGTTTTAAAATTCATTGACTTTTTCTTATAATTTTGATATAATTATATTGATAATAGGTTAGTTTGCTTACCCGTTATCAATATTTCTCCTTTTTTATAAAAGGTAAAAATACAGATGAGTCGTTGCATCTGTACTAATGGTACAAAGATAAAATGCACAGACCGTATAAAGCATAAATTAATTATGCTTTATACTACGGGCAACCTTCGCCTCTCGGCGTACCTTTGTACGCCTTCGGGAAGGCGACCAAAGCACAGGCTTTGGTCTCTCAGTTTGTCCGTTCTGCACTATTTTCTCTTTGTACCACAGAGGCTATAGCAAAATTGTTTCAATTTTGTCATAGCCTCTATTTTCTTTCCAGAAACCCTTCGCCCGTAATCTCGCCTGCTTCTGCTACTACAGTAAATGCATCGCGGTCAATTTCGTGGATTATTCTACCGGCTTTTGCAATTTCAGCTCTGCGGAGTGCACACATCAGGACACATCCTTCTTTTCCCGTATATCCTCCTCTTGCTGAAAGTTTGGTAACTCCCCTTGCCATTTTTTTCATTATATTTTCTGCAATTATTTCGTTTTTATCCGAAATTATAAACAGTATTTTTCCGTTACCGATATTTGTTCCGTAGAGCACAGTATCCACCACCTTGCTCGCAATAAAAATTACAACAGCGGCATAAAGCGGCAGCTGAATATTTCTGTACACAAGAGCCGAGAGCACCACTACCCCAAGGTCTATTATAAGAAGCAGCCTGCCCATAGAAAGATGCGGGAATTTTTTCATCAGAAGATTTGCCGCAAGGTCACTTCCACCTGTTGTTCCGTTTCTCATAAAAATAAGTGAAAGCCCCAGTCCGGAAAGAACTCCGCCGCATACTGTCACAAGAAACATATCTCCAATGAAAACCGGCATTACAGGTTCTAAAGCATCTATTGCGAAAGATGTAAGCAACGTTGCCGCAAGGGTTTTATGCATATTCTTAATTCCGCTGACAATGCACCCCCATATAAAAAGCGGGATATTTAATATAAATATTAAAAGTCCTATAGGTAAATTGGTCAGATAATTTAGCATTGTAGCAAGACCGGTAATCCCTCCCGGCGCTATATTTGACGGTGCTGTAAATACATTTACCGAAAAGGCAAATATTACGCTTCCGGCAACGAAAAATAAACAGTCAAGCCAGAAATCCTTTTTAATCAGAAACATAAAAATCTCCATTCCCCGTTTTTTCTCATAGTAATTTACTTATTTCCTTCCTCAGTCTCAGAAGAATTTTTTTCTCAAGTCTTGAAATATACGATTGGGAAATTCCCAGCATATCGGCGACTTCTTTCTGGGTTTTTTCACCACATTTTGTCAGTCCGAACCGAAGCTCCATTATGGTCTGCTCACGTTTTGACAGCTTTTTTATCGCATCACGCAGAAGTATCCGGTCGGTTTCTTCCTCAATATTTTTACTTATAATATCGTTTTCTGTTCCTAAAATATCGCTGAGGAGAAGCTCATTCCCATCCCAGTCGGTATTTAGCGGTTCATCTATAGAAACCTCAGTTTTTGTATTGCTGATTTTTCTCAGATACATCAGAATTTCATTTTCGATACACCTTGAAGCATAGGTGGCAAGCTTGATATTTTTATCCGGCTTAAATGAGCCTACGGCTTTTATCAGTCCTATTGTACCTATAGACACCAGATCCTCCACGTTCACACCGCTTGTATCAAATTTTTTTGCTATATACACTACCAGCCTCAGATTATGTTCAATAAGCATATTGCGGATTTTCATATCGTCCGGCGAGAAATTCTCCATAATCTCCTTCTCCTCCTCCGGCGACAATGGCGGTGGCAGAACCTCACTTCCGCCTATATAGAAAACAGATTTTTTTAAAAACCTGCCCAAAAACTCCGATATTTTAATTATAATATTACCAATTATCTTCAAAATACTCACCCTTCATTTATCCCAGCAAATCGGGATTTAATATTATTTTCACTCTGCCCATATCTCCGCTGCAAATCGCAACTGTGGGATTCCCTGCATTTTTGCCGTTTATCGTCAGAAAATCGGGCTTAAACCCCGGCATTATCCCCTTTTCCGTTCCCACCGCATTATATGTAATAACCGTCATTTTTGCATTTTTTGGCAGACTCTCAAACAGCCCACAGATGTCGCCTTCTTTCATCATAGATGCCACAGTTTCATCAAACAGCTTTGCCGCAACCGAAGCTTCCACTACCGCTACAGGCGATATTCCGCCGGGCGCGGTAAGTGAATTTCCGCTGTCAATAAGTGCCACACCACTGACTTTTCTGCCACCAAAACCTATAGTGACACTGCACATATTTGGCTGTCGCAAAAGCCTCGTTTTAAGTCCCCTCGCCACGACCCCCACAACTACCGCCGTGACAGATGCCGTCAGAACAAGTCGGATAAATCCTATATTAAAATACAGACTTCCGTTTGAAAGTACCGCCTGTGTTCTCGTTCCCCACGAGGTGGTATACATAAGTGCCGTCACCACACCGCCGAGCAGAAAGCCCGAAATGTAAAAGCATAAAAGTCCCCTGAAAAAATCTCGAAGTGTACTTATTTTCACAGCAATCACAATCATAATTGCCGCCGCCCCCATTTTCGAGAGTGCAAGCAGAATATCCGGCAGGTCAGGGAAAAATATCAGAACGCTGTAAATTCCTCCCAGAAGCGCCCCTGCCGCAATCCGCAGATTTTTTATCGCAAATCCACCCATCTGCGCCGTACAAATCAGCAAAAACCCGTCAATAATAAAATTTATCAGAAAAAGAACATCAACATATATTACCGGCACTGCTATCACTCTTGCTTTCGTGTTAACTTAAATATTGTATATAGCTATTTTATCACAATCCAAAGAAAAATTTTGTAAAAATCTGGTAACTGCAATTTTATTTAATCTGTATATCAGAAAAATCAAAAAACCGATAATATGTTCTTGCTTTTTTCTGATATATGTGCTATAAT
>JAZOTK010000152.1:0-20617 GCA_045657605.1 Clostridia bacterium | reverse complement strand
TTCAGGTCATAAAATTACTTAATTATATTTTCTTTTTATTTTATTTGATGTGGTTTTCTCAAATTCAGTTTCGCGGATGATAACTTTAGATACCTGTTTATATCCGGGCAAGGCTTTGAGTGCCTCGTCAATATATCCTTTGAGCTGTTTTTCATCAACCTTTTCAGGATATTCAGGTTGGAGAAATACTTCGGCAAGTATAGATTTTTCAGCTCCTGTTTCGTCCTTATCGCCTCTTACTATAACTTCCTTTATACAAGGTATACCCATTATATATCCTTCTATTTCTTCGGGATATATATTTTTACCGTTGCTTAAAACTATGAGATTTTTCTTTCGTCCGGTAATAACTATCTGTTCATTGTCATTTATATAACCGTAATCTCCCGTATAGAACCAACCATCTTTTAAAACCTCATTGGTCTGCTCCTCATTTTTGTAGTAACCGAGCATTACAGTATCACCTTTAACGCATATCTCACCATTTCCGTCTTCGTTTATTCCTTCAATTTTTACGTCAACGCAAGGGATTTTAACGCCTACTGTGGCAAAATCGTTAAACCGTTCGCGGTTAACCGATACAAGGGGTGAGCATTCCGTAATACCGTACCCGCCGATAAGAAGAATACCTATATCATCAAAGAATTTTCCTATTTCAGGTCTGATTGGCGCGCCGCCGCATACGATTTCACGCATCTCGCCACCGAATACATCAAGAATTGATTTAAACAGCTTACGTCTTAAATCTATTCCGAAATTACGCAGGAAATTACTTATTCCTATCATAACCCGAATCAGTTTTTCTTTCTTCTGTTCGCGGATATTAGCCCATATTTTTGAATAGAACAGTTCTGCAAAAGCAGGAACAAGGAACACATAATCGGGTTTGTACACTTTAAGATTTTTTGCTACGGTACGCAGATTTTCGTTTATGCATATAGTAGCACGTCTGTGAAGTGATACGAGTATTCCTACAACCGCTTCATAGGTATGGTTATAGGGCAGTACGGAAAGACATCTTGTATGTATATTTGCAACGTGCAGTCCGTAATATATACACGAAACTATATTATGTTCTGTCAGCATAACACCTTTTGCCATTCCCGTTGTACCTGATGTATATACGAGAAGCTTTAAAGCATATTCATCGTTTGTCATTGAAATATAATCGGTATTCCCATCATCTAAAAGCTTTTCACCTTCTTCCACCAGCTTTGCAAACGACAGGAACTGCTCGTCATGTTCAGCTCTGTCAAAGCTTATGAAGAATTTTATTTTTTCAACCTCAGCTTTATTTTCAATAAGAAGTGTTTCAAATTTTTCCGAACAGAATACCGCTTCACTGTCGCTGTGTGTCAGAACATTCAGAATATCTCCGCCGGGCAGTTCCTTATCCACAGGGACAAAAACGCCTTCGCCACAGAGTAAGGTAAGATAGGAAACGAGCCATTCATAACGGTTTTCACTGATACACGCAACATGACGTCCCATAATGCCTCTTGCCGCCAGAGCAGTGCCGAGAGCCTGCACAGTACGTCTGAATTTGCGGTATGTTACCTTCTGTATTCCATCTTTGTTATATTCAAAGGCATTTTTGTCTCCTGCCGCTTTTTCCGCAAGCTCAAGCAGTTCTTTTATGCTTGAAAATTTCTCTGCACTATTATACGGATAGTTTTTCTGTTTTCTCATAAAACTCAACTCCTGTTTAGTATTTTTTCTCCATTAAGTAAAGTATACCATAAAACACATAAAAAAGCAAGTATTATTTCCCTTTGAGATTATTTTTCTGATTTACTATATGAATTTTTGAAATCTCTCTTGCCTCATCTATATTTCTGTTTCTTATAGCTTTCATAATTTTATCGTGCTCTGCCGAAATTTTATCACTGTGGAAGGTTGATTTGAGGTACAGTACCCTGTATCTGTACAGCCTGTCCTTAAATCCTGCATACAGATTAAAAAGACGTTCGTTATCCGATTTTTTATATATGTACTCATGAAACTCCACGTCCGAGCTTATCTGTGCCTGGAGATTGTTTTCCTCCGCTGCCTTATCAAATGCCTCTGAAATCTGTGTTAAGCGCTCTATCTCAGCATCTTTTGCTTTTTTTATAAACAACTCTACCGCAAGCATATCAAGTGCACTTCTGATATCCAGCAATTCGTTTATATCCTTACGCGAAATCAGACTTACATGTGCTCCCCTTCTTGGAAGTACGGTAACAAGCCCTTCAAGCTCCAGCATACGCATAGCTTCTCTCAGCGGTGTCCGGCTTATACCTAATTTTTCGGCGTAATGTATTTCCATAAGTCTGTCGCCGGGCTTTAGTACACCATTTAAAATATCATTTCTTAACACTTCGCAGGCTCTCTCGCTCAAAGACTTTTTTACCGGTCCGCTCATATCTTTAGTCCTTCCTTTCTATACAGTGTGTGTAATATGTACATTCGCAGTATATTTAAGTGCTTCCGCTGCTGCCGCTTCTGCCATGGACATATTATCAAACATCCCTATAACAGTAGGCCCGCTGCCGCTCATTACGCTTCCCATTGCTCCTTTATCAATCATCACCGATTTAAGCTCTCCTATTATTTTATATTTTTCTGAGGTCACCGTTTCAAGCACATTATACATACGTACAGCTACTGCGTTTAAATCTTTATCTTCTATGGCTTTTATGCACCCAGCCGTATCCGGATGCTCAACGAGACCGTCCACATTAAGAGAACGGTACACCCATGCTGTGGAAACATTTATATCCGGTTTGGCAAGCACAAAAACCACCTCCGGCATTTTCGCTAACGGCGTCAGTATTTCTCCCCTGCCTTCGGCAAGCATTGTGCCGCCTTTTATACAGTACGGAATATCCGATCCTATTTTTGCACTTATTTCAGCCAGCCTGTTTTCGGTAAATATATCACCGTATATATTATTCAGTCCTTTAAGCACAGCCGCAGCATTCCCGCTGCCTCCTGCAAGCCCCGCTGCCACCGGTATATGTTTTTCAAGATATATATCTACGCCTCCGTTTATGCCTGATTCTTCAAAAAACAATTCAGCTGCACACCACGCTATATTATTGCTGTCAGTCGGAAGATATGACAGATTTGAGCTTACGCTTATCCCCGACTGCCTTTGTTTTAATGTTACCGTATCATACAAATCCACAGTCTGCATAATCATACAGACATCGTGAAATCCGTCTTCACGTCTGCCCAGTACATCAAGAGTAATATTTATCTTAGCCGGAGACTTAACTGTTATTTCTTTCAAAAATCTCACCTCCAAATGATGACAGCTCCGCTATGCTGTCTATGTAGAAAAGTTTCATATTACCTTTATATGAATTTTGTCTGTTTGCTCCCGGGAGTAAGCATT
Organism: Clostridia bacterium; assembly: GCA_045657605.1. Taxonomy (GTDB): domain Bacteria; phylum Bacillota; class Clostridia; order RUG12999; family RUG12999; genus JAZOTK01. The sequence goes on along the minus strand of JAZOTK010000152.1, from coordinate 17,238 downwards.
TCTTAAATCCCATTTTTTCAAATTCCGCCAGTCTCTTTTCTATATGACTGACAAATCTTACCTCCCCCGTCAGTCCTATTTCACCTGCAAAGGCAAAATGAGAGCTGACCGGCATATTTTTAAGTCCCGAAAGTATGGAAACCACAAGAGCCAGGTCTGATACGGTCTCAACGATTTTCATTCCACCGGCAATATTTATGTATATATCCTGATTCTGCAGATTCGCCCGCAGATTTTTCTCCATTACCGCCATAAGCATAACACTGCGGTTATAATCAAGTCCGGCTACCATTCTCCTCGGATTTCCGAATCCCGTCGGAGTAACGAGTGCCTGTATTTCCGCCATTATAGGTCTTGTCCCTTCAATTGTACAGAAAATTGAAGAGCCGATTGTATTTTCTTTTCGTCCCGAAAGCATAAGCATCGACGGGTCTTTTACCTGCTCAAGTCCTTTCCCCGTCATTTCAAAAACGCCCACCTCGTTGGTAGAGCCGAACCTGTTTTTTACTGCTCTGAGCATACGGTAGCTTCTGAGCTTTTCGCCTTCAAAATATAAAACGCAGTCAACCATATGTTCAAGTATTTTAGGTCCTGCTATATTCCCGTCCTTTGTTACATGACCTATCACAAGTACAGAAATTCCGTTTTTCTTTGCAAGCTCCATCAGCAGCATACAGCATTCCCGCACCTGCGACACACTTCCGGCAATACCGTTTGAATTTTCTGTTTCCATAGTCTGTATAGAATCTATTATAACAATCTCACAGCCGGATTCCTTCACCACGGCAATAACCTCATCAATATCAGTATGTCCCAAAAACAGAAGTCCTTCTCCACTTATACCGAGTCGGTCGGCACGCATTTTAATCTGAGTTTCAGATTCTTCTCCCGAAACATAGAGTACCTTCTTTTTTGCAGAAAACTGCTTTGCCGCCTGAAGTACCAGTGTAGATTTGCCTATACCGGGGTCTCCTCCTACCAGAACGAGCGAGCCCTCTACCAATCCGCCCCCCAGCACTCTGTCAAATTCCTCTATATCGGATTTTATTCGGTTTTCCTGTCTGATTACTACCTGCGACAGCTCTTTAATCTCTGCCGGAGACGAATGTTTTTCCTTTTTTGTCAGAATCACCGTTTCCTCATACATAGAATTCCAACTACCGCATCCGGTACATTTCCCAAGCCATTTTGCAGAAGAAAATCCACATTCCCGACAGACATATACACTGCCCGCTTTACTCTTTGCCATACTTAACATTCCTTTATATATTTTTTAAGAATATTGCCACAATTTATTTGTTATACTTATATTATACACTATTTTCTCTCATTTTGCAAAGAATTTTTTAAAAAAATATAAATTTTTTATTAAAACACTTGATTTTCTTAAAAAAATGTTGTATTATATATAGGGCGATTTATAATTCAACAAAATTCGGAATATTATTTTAGTAAAATTCAACATAAAATAATTTTAAGAAAGCGAGGATAAGAAATGGATTTCGGAAAAGATCTGTTATATTTTCTCAGTATAGTCATACAAATATTTGCCTGTGGTCTCGGTTTGTACTATTTCGGTGTCTCCCTTTTTGCGTGGATACCTAAAAAAGAGCTTCCCGATGTAGATGTACGCGACCGCCGATACGCGCTTATCGTTGCGGCTCACAACGAAGAAGCGGTTATCAAATATATGGTCGAAAGCCTTAAAAAGCTGGATTATGATGATGATAAATATAAAATTTTTGTAATCGCCGATAATTGTACGGATAATACCGCTAAATATGCCGCTGAGGCAGGTGCTGTTGTATACGAAAGATTCAACACTCAGCTTCGCGGAAAAGGTCACGCTCTTGAATGGATGTTTGATAAAATATATAATATGGAAGAAAAATTTGATTCCATCTGTATTTTTGATGCTGACAACGTAGCATCAAACAATTTCCTTCGTGAAATAAACAATCAGCATAATAAAGGCTACAGAGTTGTTCAATGTAATATCGAAAGTAAAAATCCTTATGATACCTGGATCGCAACTGCATACAGCGTTTCATTCTGGATGATAGGAAAAATATTCCAGCAGGCACGTTATAACGTAAACCTTACCTGTCAGCTCAGCGGTACAGGCTTTTCAATAGATGTAGAGCTGCTGAAAAAATTAGGTTGGGGTGCTACCTGTCTGACAGAAGATATGGAATTTACCGCAAAACTCGCACTTAACGGTGAAAAAGTAGGTTGGGCACATAACGCCTGTGTTTTCGACGAAAAGCCTCTGACTCTTAAACAGTCATGGAAACAGAGAAAAAGATGGATGCAGGGTCATGCCGATGTGGCAACAAGATTTACCACAAAGCTTCTTAAAAAAGCTGTTACTGACCGCGATATGTCCGCTTTTGACTGTGCCGTATATATGATGCAACCACTTAAAATCCTCGCTTTGGGTGTAATCTCAATTATGGGCTGGCTCCAGGCAATGTATCCCGACGGCAACATAGGATTTTTCCAGGTATGGTATCTTTTCAAAGATAACAACGTGTTTGCGACAGCAATGGCCTTATATTCATTCGTATATATGCCGTTTATTATAACCTACGAAAAACGCGTTTTCAATTTTAAACTGTTTTTCTGTTATATAACCTACTGGCTGTACTCACTCACCTGGATTCCCATCACCATACAGGGTATTATGCATAAAAACGACAAGGTATGGGTAAAAACCGACCACGTCCGTACAATAGATATAAGCGAAGTTGAAAACACAACAAATTAGCTTGAAATAAAGTAAAAACAGCAGTCGTAAGATAAAAAATTTACGGCTGCTGAAATTTTTTTAATTTTTTTCAAAAAAAGACTTGATTTTCCATTTTATTTATGGTATAATATATATCGTTGCAGAACAAGGGCGCATAGCTCAGCTGGGAGAGCATCTGCCTTACAAGCAGAGGGTCATAGGTTCGAGCCCTATTGTGCCCACCATAGCAGACGGTGATTTTAAAATTGCCGTCTGTTTTTTTATAAATATTTGAAAATTTTGTAAAAACCTATTGACAAATAAATTTCTTTGTGCTAAAATAAGGAATAGGTAAAAGCTATGAGCGGACATAAGTAGGCTGCGGAAAAGGCAAAGAGAGACGGCGGTTGGTGCAAGCCGGAGCTTTGAAACAGACTGAATACAGTTCGGGAGCTGCAAGGGAGAAAATTGAAGTAGACCTTGTCGGGTACGCCCGTGACAGCGTATGAGTAGTATGGTAGTATGGTAGTTTTCATTTTACTCAATGAGGCAGATTTCGTGAGGAATCTGTAAACTGAGGTGGTAACACGGATTTTTTCCGTCCTCTGGTATTAATATCGGAGGACGTTTTTTTATTGCCGTCGTTCTCTGATAAAAGTCTTTAAAAAAGGAAGGATGGTAGGAATGGCAATAAAAATTATTATGTTAGTGGTATTCTTTGGAGTTATGTTAGGTGTAGGCTTTTTCTGCCGAAAACACGCAACGGATGTTTCCGGGTTCGTGCTTGGCGGCAGAAGCGTAGGTCCGTGGCTGACGGCATTTGCATACGGTACATCGTACTTTTCAGCGGTTATCTTCGTAGGCTATGCAGGACAGTTCGGCTGGAAATTCGGTGTTGCTTCAACCTGGATAGGTCTTGGTAATGCTTTTATAGGGTCACTTCTTGCCTGGGTGATACTCGGCAGAAGAACACGTCTTCAGACTCAGCATCTTAAAACAGCAACTATGCCCGAATATTTCGGAAAACGTTATGACAGCAATGCTCTTAAAATCGTAGCATCGGTTATCGTATTCATTTTCCTTATTCCTTACACAGCTTCTTTATACAACGGTCTGTCAAGACTGTTTGAAATGGCTTTCCCCGGCGTGTCATACAATATATGCGTAATAGCAATGGCTATACTGACCGGCATTTATGTAATTGCCGGCGGTTATATGGCAGCTGCAATCAACGATTTTATACAGGGACTTATTATGATTGGCGGAATAATCGCTGTTATCGCCGCTGTTCTCGGCGGACACGGCGGATTTACGGCGGCTCTTACAAAACTTGCGGAAGTAGAACACGAAATTCCCGGTGCATACGCTTCATTCTTCGGTCCCGACCCATTCGGGCTACTGTGTGTTGTTATTCTGACATCTCTCGGTACCTGGGGACTTCCGCAGATGGTGCAGAAATTCTATGCAATCAAAAGCGAAAAAAACATTGCAAAAGGCACGATTATATCAACAGCATTTGCAATTATTGTAGCTGGCGGATGTTATTTCCTCGGCGGGTTCGGTCAGATTTCAGGCGTTGCAACAGAAGGTGGTATGCCGGTCGGCGGATACGATGCTATTATCCCCGCAATGCTTAACAATCTTCCCGATATATTAATAGGTGTTGTTATTGTGCTGGTTCTTTCAGCCTCTATGTCAACCCTCTCCTCTCTTGTTCTCGCATCAAGTTCAACCCTTACTCTTGATATGATAAAAGGGCATATAGTTAAAAATATGGATGAGAAAAAGCAGGTATTTGTGTTACGTGTATTTATAGTAATATTCATCGCAATATCTGCATTTATCGCAATAAACAAGGATAAACTTGGTTACATAGCTGATATGATGGGTATATCCTGGGGAGCTCTCGCCGGCGCTTTCCTCGCACCGTTCCTGTACGGGCTGTACAGCAAAAAAGTATCAAAAGCTTCTGTCTGGGTATGTTTTATATTTGGTTCAGGTATAATGATACTCAATATGCTTATGAGAAGCAGTTTCCCGGCTATGATTCAGTCTCCCATCAACTGCGGTGCAGTTGCAATGATAGGCGGGCTTATTATAGTGCCCGTTGTCAGCCTGTTTACCAAAAAGATGGATAAATCTGCCGTTAACGAAATGTTCGCGTGTTACGATGAACAAGTTGTAGTATCGGCAAAAAAATCACTCAGTGAATAAATATATCAGCCTGTGGCATAGCGTTACCGGCTGTATGTTCAAATAAAAATTCCCGAAAGGAAGAGAATTATGCCTATTACAGATTTTCTCGAAAAAAATGCAAGACTTCACCCTAACGATGTAAGCCTTGTCGAAGTTAATCCCGAAAACCAGCCCGATAAAAATATTTCGTGGCACGAATACAGTCTTATTGAATCATCCGGTAGCGGAAAATACAGAAGAGAGCTGACCTGGAAAGAATTTGATGTATCTGCCAACAGATTTGCAAATCTGCTTTTAACACGAGGTGTAAAGAAAGGCGATAAGGTTGCTATTTTAATGATGAACTGCATCGACTGGTTGCCGATTTATTTCGGTATTTTAAAATCAGGTGCCATTGCCGTTCCCATGAATTTCCGTTTTTCAGCCGAAGAAATCGAATATTGTGCCGACCTTGCTGATATTGATGTTCTCGTTTTCGGTCCCGAATTTACGCAGCGTATTGAATCGGTTCTGCCCAACCTGCGAATCAAGCATTATTTCTATGTAGGCAGTAACACACCTGTATTTGCCGACAATTACGGCGATATGATAACTTATTGTTCCTCTGTTGCTCCCGCGATTGAGATTGATGATGAGGATGACGGTGCAATTTATTTCTCATCAGGCACAACAGGATTCCCGAAAGCTATTCTCCACAGACACAAAGCTCTTGTTGCTTCCTGCAAGGTGGAACAGAAACATCACAGCCAGACTCGTGACGATGTTTTCCTGTGTATTCCTCCTCTCTATCATACCGGTGCAAAAATGCATTGGTTCGGGTCTCTTATTTCGGGTTCAAAAGCTGTAATTCTCCGTGGTGTAAAACCCGAATGGATTCTGCAGACAGCCTCTGATGAACTTGCAACTATCATCTGGCTTCTCGTGCCATGGGCACAGGATATCCTAGATGCTATTGAACGTGGCGAAATAAATCCCGCCGATTACAGACTGTCGCAATGGCGACTGATGCATATAGGTGCTCAGCCCGTTCCACCGTCACTTATAAAACGTTGGAAGGAAGTTTTCCCGAATCACGAATATGATACAAACTACGGTCTCAGCGAGTCTATCGGTCCCGGTGCAGTACATCTGGGTGTTGAGAACATACACAAAGTAGGAGCTATCGGTATTCCCGGATATAACTGGGAGATTAAAATTATAAACGAAGACGGCGAAGAAGTAAAGCAAGGCGAAGTCGGCGAGCTTTGTCTCAAAGGCGACGGCGTTATGAAATGCTATTACAAAAACCCCGAAGCTACCCGCGAAGTCCTGACTCCTGACGGCTGGCTGTATACAGGCGATATGGCGAAACAGGACGAAGACGGTTTCATATATCTTGTTGACCGCAAAAAGGATGTTATCATTACAGGCGGCGAAAATCTGTATCCCGTACAGATTGAAGATTTCCTGCGTGCTCACGACAAGATAAGCGATGTAGGCGTTATAGGGCTCCCCGATGAACGTCTCGGCGAGATTGCCGCTGCTATAATACAGCTTAAAGAAGGTATGACTGCAACAGAAGAAGAAATACACGAATACTGTATGGCACTTCCGAGATATAAACGTCCCAAGAAAATAATTCTTGCTGATATCCCCAGAAATGCAACAGGTAAAATACAGAAAAACGCCCTTCGCGAGCGTTACGGTGCTTCAAGACTTGTTGAAGCTGAAACAACTAAATAAAAAAACAGGTGCTGTCGCTTATCGCAACAGCACCATTTTTTATTATTCAGTATACGGAATTGATGTATCAATGCCAATAGTGCTTGTAGCAGCATCCCAGGTTACACCTACATCGAAAGCAGAGCATACATCTCTTAATTTGAAATAATTATTGCCGCTGATATTATATATTTTTTATAATTATACATTATTCAAAAATAAAAGTCAAGTGTTATTCTCCGCCTATTTCATTTAATAGTTTTTCACTTACCTCAAGCATATCATCTCTCGACAAAAATACGCTGTGCAGGGTATAAGCAAGCTTTTCACCGTTACGCAGCAATATCGTATCTGTCCAGTGCTCGCCCGGACAGATTGCATATCCGTCATAAACGGTTTGTGTTTTGCCTCCGTCTAAAGATATAAGACCGGCTTTGATTGTGTTTGAGGGTTTATCTATATACTGTAATATAATATGTGTACCTTCTTTATTAAATATTGCGCGGTACATATTAGCCTTTATTCCGTCCGACACAATACTCTCGCTTATGTACATATATTCTCTTTTGTCGTTTGATTCAAACCTGCAAATCTCTGTGTCGGTATTTTTATCTTTTATGATGTACGCCTTTAAATCAGAATCATATAAACATATCTTTCCTGCCGCTTCCGATACTACAAAACAGGTTTCGCTTCCCTGCTGTGTTTCTGAAATATCCGTTTCCTCCGGGCTTATAAAACTATTCTCGTCAAGACTGAAATAAGGCCAATCCGATTCAAAATAATCCATAATAATATTTTTTTCATAGTCCTTGCATTTGAAAATATACAGCATATCATTTTCAGGCTTTGCGAAAACGGAAACCTCCAGTGTGGATTTATCCATCTTTAAATATGTACGTTCGCCCAAATCCTCTGCATCTTTCATATTGTCCGGAAGTCCCGGGGATTCCGTCAGAATAAAATAATCCTTAGTCTGACAGGTAGGAATCAGTTCGCTTTTTTCTGTCTGATAAATAACTTCATAATCATCTTTTGTCGGTCTTAAAATGTACCCATCTTCTATCACAAAAAGGTTTGCGGGATTTTCAGCATCGCTCAGAACCACCTGCGATTCTTCGCCGCGGACAATACTATCCCCACCGGTAGCCCATATTCTGATTGTCCCTGATTTATCATAGCTGTATAAAACCTCCCCGTCAGCACGGAACGCCGCATTGCAGATTCCTTCCGTATGCTCCAGCTCGATTTCTCCTTCAATTCCGATTTTTTTCAATATCATAGTCCGCTCGTCCCGATTGAACGCAATCTGACTGCTGTCATCCGAAATTGCCATACTATGAACTATAATATCAGAATTCAAATACGTTTTTTCAGGTACAACCATAGTTTCAGTTTCTGAAATTCTGCCGGTTTTCATATCAAAACAGCAATAAAAAATTCCGCTGTAGCGTTTCTGCTTGTACGAAAGTCTGCTGTATACAACAGCTGTATCTCCTTTTGAAAATGACATTTCATTATTACCGTTTTGAATCGGAATGGTATATATCTGCGTCATGGTTGCGGTATCAAATGCATACAGCGTATCTTCATTTTCAATAAAAAGATAATCCCCCGACGGCGAAACAAACATATGTCCCCATTTATCAAAATTCGTACCTTCCAGTACATTATCACCATTAAAATAGAAAACCTTATCATCAGGGCTTACCGTGAACATTGCAACATTATCAGCAACTTTTTCGATTGTCCCATCTGAAAGAGATATTCTTTTCAATACATTTCCATCATCCTGAAAATATCCGTATCGTCGGCTGTATGTCATAAGGAAACTGATTTCCTCTGACAGTCTTTTTACTTCACCTGTTCTGAAATCCACTTTGAATAATATATCGGTTTCATTACTTTTCGGAAGAACAAAATAACAGGTTTCGGTTTCGTTGCTGTAATACAATCCCGAAAGATATTCAAGCTTAAGGTCTTTGATACCTTCGGATATATCCGCTGTTACTTCCCTGCCGTCCTTTTTTATAAAACTGACTTCCTTACGGCTCAGATTTATCTCCAGAACCTTTTCGCCCGTCACAACATTTCTGAGTATATTATCCGTAAACAAATATGTTTTATTTTCATCTGCAAAAATCCCTCTGTCTATCGCCTGATTTCCCGTAAGCTCTCCCGGTTTTTCCGCTTTCATCATTTTCAGCGTGGTTCCCCTGCCATAATTTATGTATTTGGAAATACTGTTTTGAATCTCCATCTCACCCACGTTCCAGAAATCCGCTTTTTTCTCTATATCCATAAGAGATTTCATTCCAAGATAAAGATTTTCTTCACATAACCTTTCCGCAACATCAATCTCATATCCCATATTATGTATAAGAGAATAGCGGATCCCGGTTATCGCCAATACTGCCGCAATAACAACCGCATCCATGGTCAGTAACGCATATTTAATTCTTTTCTTTACGATTTTTGCCTTCTCTCTTGAAAAAACCGTTTCAAAATCAATATCAAGCAGTCCGGCTATTATTTTCAGAAAAGCTTCTTTTATCTCATCTTTCGGCAGGCCGAAATATTTTATACCGAGTGTATCATCAATATAGCTGTGAAGTGGTGGAGGAATAATTTCTTCAATACTGTCATATTCTTCCGCCAGAACAGGGATGACATTTTCCTTGCCGTATTTCCCGAGAAAATATTCTACCTCCTGTGCAACATATTTTGAGTTTGCAGAAGCTCTTGTACATATAACCAGAAGCTTTTTTGACTGGTCCAGCTTCTCCTCTATTACAGATGTAAGTACGCCCGATGCAAACGCCGTTTCGTCACGGCATACCGGAAACAGTTTTTGTTTTTTATCACTTTCCAGAAGTGTTGTAATATCATAAGATTCAAGCTTGCTGTGCAGATATCTCGCAAATCCGATATCCGCATGGGAATAGCTTATAAATGCAAAATATTTTTTCGGTGTCCCCGTATTTTCCATAACCTCTCCCCCCCTATTTTTATATCAAAAACAGTTTTTGAAAATTTCCGCTACCGCATCATAGTCAAGGCTTATATAGCTATTTATTTCTCTTTGCTTTCCGAATGTGCATAAATCCGCCAGTCTGTGGATGCAGGTATCCTCTATACCAAACTCACGCAACGCCGCCGGCATTTCAAGAGTTTCCATAAAATATCTGCTCATAGCCTCTATACCGGCTATTGCAGCACTCTCGTCATCCTCTGCCGATACTTCCCATACTCTTCTGGCAAACTGTGCAAAACGTGGTATATTATGCTTGTAAACATATTTTGCCCATGCCGGGAACAGCACCGCAAGTCCTGCCCCGTGAGCTATGCTGTCGAATTCTCCGCTGAGTGCATGTTCGAGCTGATGTACCGCCAGAGCATTTTCTCTGCCACAGCCCGTAAGGTCGTTATGCGAAAGGCTCGATGCCCACATAGCCGTTGCTCTCGCCTCATAATTTTCGGGTTCTTTCATCAGCACTCGTCCTGCATCTGCCACTGCTTTAAGAATACTTTCCGCAATTCTGTCAGTCAGGTCTGTCGGCTCACATACCGTAAAATACCGTTCCATTGTATGCGACATTATATCAACAATACCGCAGGCGGTCTGATATTTACTTACCGAATACGTAAGTTCCGGATTGCATATTGCAAATTTACATCTGTTAAATTCGCTGTTGAATCCTCTTTTCATATTCAGCTCAGTATTTGAGATAACCGCCGATGAGCTCATTTCACTGCCCGCCGCTGAAATAGTAAGTACACAACCTACCGGCAACGCTCCTTTGGGCGAGCTTTTCCTTGTCGGGAAATCCCATACATCACCGTCATATACCGCGCCTGCCGCTGTATATTTAGATGAGTCAAGCACACTTCCGCCACCTACAGCAAGAATCATTTCCACATTACTTTCTTTCGCCTTTTTTATAGCCTCATATACAAATGACAGCTTAGGATTAGGCTCTACTCCACCCATTTCCACAACTTTTATCCCATTTTCCATAAGCGAAGTTATAATCTCATCATAAAGCCCGCTTTTTTTAATACTGCCCTGTCCGTATTGCAGCATTATCGTCTTATACCCGTATTCCTTAATAATTTCTCCCGTTTTCTTATGAGTATCTTTCCCGAAGTACACTTTTGTAGGTGTATAATATAAAAAATCCAGCATATTTCTTCCTCTTTCTGTTTTTTTCTGATCATATTATAAAATCAGTATGCTACTCTGCCGCCACTCGCTTTATCGATATATTCGTTCAATTTAATTCAATATCCTATAAAAACAAAAAATGGCTCATCTCTTTTCAGGATATGAGCCATTTTTTATTACCGAGCCTATGGCCCTTTTTTGTTAATTGACTGTAAGTCCGCGGCTTTTGAATATCGCTACCGCTTTTTCTTTATCTTCAATTGATGCCGGGGGAGTATCCAGAAGCTTGTATTCTTCCTTTAATACCTCCCATTTGTATTCGCCCATTTTGTGGAATGGCAAAAGTTCTGTTCGCTCTACACATTTGTATTTTTTAACAAAATCTGCCAACCCTTCAATACGTTCTTGTTTCAGAGTATATCCGGGAACAAGAACATGTCTTATCCATACAGGTTTTCCTATTTCCTCGCAGTAGTCAAGAATTTTATAGGCATTATCGTTTTGTCTGCCGGTCATTTCAAAGCACAGTTCTTTATCATCGGATTTTATGTCCAGAAGCAGCATATCCGCCATATCTATGACAGGCTGTGCCACTACAAGACTTATTGAGCCTGATGTATCAAGAGCTACGCTCAGTCCTTCCTTATGGCAACGCTGTATTATATCCATAACAAATTCCGGCTGTGCCAAAGGCTCTCCGCCTGAAATTGTTACGCCGCCTTTTTTAATAAAATTTTTATACTGCACAATATCCGCCACTACTTCTTCGCTTGTTACCTCTTTGCCACTTTTAAACTTCCACGAATCGGGATTATGGCAGTAAATACAGCGAAGGGGACATCCCTGCACAAACAGAACGTATCTTACTCCGGGTCCGTCTACTGCACCAAATGTTTCTATAGAATGTATTCTCCCCTTAACGCTCATTATAGTCTCCTTTTTAATTAAAATCTTGTATGGAAGGTTCTATTGATAACGTCCATCTGCTGTTCTCTTGTCAGCTTGATAAAGTTAACAGCATAACCCGATACACGGATTGTAAGCTGCGGATATTTTTCGGGATGATCCATTGCATCAAGAAGAATATCACGGTTTAATACGTTAATATTGATATGATGACCTTTATCTCCGAAGTAACCGTCCATAAGAGATACCAGATTGTCCTTTTTGCTGCCTTCAGTATTACCCAATGCTGAAGGAACAATTGAGAAAGTATAGGAAATTCCGTCTTCTGAATAGTCATAAGGCAGTTTTGCAACAGATTTCATTGATGCAATACATCCGCTTGTATCTCTGCCGTGCATGGGATTTGCTCCGGGTGCAAAAGGCTCTCCGCCTTTTCTGCCATCGGGTGTTGAACCTGTTTTCTTTCCGTAAACTACGTTTGATGTAATTGTAAGAATAGACATTGTGGGTTTTGAATCACGGTATGTGCGGTGTTTGGACAGCTTTGACATAAATCCTTTAACAATCTGAATTGCAATTTCGTCTACTGCCGGGTCATTATTACCGAATTTCGGATAATCTCCTTCAATTTCAAAATCTACTGCTATTCCCTGTTCATTTCTGATAGGTTTAACCTTTGCATATTTTATTGCCGATAAGCTGTCTGCCACAACAGAAAGACCTGCCATACCACAAGCTGAGGTACGTACTATATCTTCATCGTGAAGTGCCATTTCAATTCTTTCATAGCAATATTTATCATGCATATAATGTATGATATTAAGTGTATTTATATACAGCTTTGCAAGCCATTCACAGATTTCGTCGAATTTACGCATTACTTCGTCATAATCAAGATATTCGGAAGTAATAGGTGCAATTTCGGGACCTACCTGTTCAAAGTATTTTTCATCTTTACCGCCGTTAATAGCATAAAGAAGTGCTTTAGCCAGGTTTGCACGCGCACCGAAGAACTGCATCTGTTTACCTATTCTCATAGCGGATACACAGCAGGCAATACCGTAGTCATCGCCGAATTTTTCTCTCATAAGCTCATCGTTTTCATACTGTACGGAAGATGTTTCAATAGAAATCTGTGCACAATATTTTTTGAAGTTTTCGGGCAGACGTTCGCTCCAGAGTATTGTCATATTCGGTTCAGGAGCGGGTCCTAAGTTAACCAGTGTGTGCAGGAAACGATAAGACATTTTTGTTACCATGTGTCTGCCATCTACTGCAATACCGCCGATTGCTTCTGTAATCCATGTGGGGTCACCGGAGAACAGCTCATCGTATGCGGGAGTTCTCAGGAATCTCACTATACGGAGTTTCATTATAAAGTGGTCAACAAACTCCTGGATTTCAGATTCTGTATATTTACCTTCTTTAAGGTCTTTTTCTGCATAAATATCAAGGAATGTGGATACTCGTCCCAATGACATTGCAGCACCGTTCTGTTCTTTTACCGCTGCAAGGTAACCGAAATAAGTCCACTGAATTGCTTCTTTTGTATCGCTTGCCGGCTTTGAAATATCGATTCCGTATTTCATTGCCATTTCCTTAAGCTCTTTCAACGCTTTAATCTGTTCAGAAATCTCTTCTCTCTGACGGATTGTAGCACTGTCGATTATATCAAAAATATAATTCTTTTTAGCTTCCTGTTTTGCTTCAATAAGTTTATCAACACCATACAGCGCAATACGTCTGTAGTCGCCTATGATTCTTCCTCTGCCGTATGCATCGGGAAGTCCGGTGATAATACCGGTATGTCTTGCCTTTTTCATTTCATCGGTGTAGGCATCAAAAACGCCGTCGTTATGTGTTTTTCTGTATTTAAACACATTCGCAACATTCTCATCCATCTTTTTGCCGTAGGCTTCAAGAGAATTATAAACAAGACGAATACCGCCAAAAGGCATAATTGCTCTCTTTAAAGGTTCGTCTGTCTGCAGACCTACAATCTGTTCCAGATCCTTATTGATATATCCTGCATCATGAGCGGCAATCGTAGATATTGTTTTTTCATCTATATCGTAAACTCCACCTCGTTCACGCTCAACCTTCATCATCTGGCTCAGCTGTTCCCAAAGCTTCTTTGTTCTTTCAGTAGGCCCTGCCAGAAAGCTTTCATCACCATCATAAGGAGTATAATTGTTAATTATAAATCCTCTTACATCAATTTCATTCATCATTTTTTCATCATCCTTCCCTGTGTTTCTATGAAATTGTATACAATTTTATTTATATATTATATATTCTACACTATTAAAATCTGTTTGTCAACTGATAAGATGTACGAAAATACAACGATTTTCAATATTTTTTTTGTGACTTACTATCTTATACAAGAAACCGTTTCGCCAATAGGCGTTCAAATTCGATACCGTCTTTTGCATCTCCACCGTTTTTATAAGTAAGCTTTAAGGCGTCATGTACAAAATCCGCACTCTTTCTGACCGCAGTTTCTATATCTTCACCCAAAACGGTATATCCGCACAGCATAGAAGAAAATAAATCTCCTGTGCCGAAATATCGGCACGGCAAGCTCTCACCGTTTATCATACAGCCCTTGCCGTCATATATATAATTCCCTATAAGGTTTTTGTTATGGATGCCCGTTATAACCACCTTTTTAGCACCCAATCTGTATATTTCGCCCGCAATCTCCTCTATTTCCTTTTCCGTCAGCTCCTCGCCATACTCTGCTCCCGCAAGTATGCACGCTTCCGTAATATTAGGCGTAACTATATCTGCAACTGCCGCCAGATGTTTCATTTTTTCGCACATTTCTTCGGTATATGTAGTATAAATCTTACCGTTATCTCCCATAACAGGGTCAACTAAAATAACGGATTTTTTACCGAATTTTTTTATAAAATCGAACACTATATCAATCTGTTTTCCGCTTCCCAGAAAACCCGTATAGATACAGTCAAACTCAAGTCCAAGCTTTTCCCATTCTCCGTAATATTTCTCCATATTGTCCGTATAGTCTTCAAAAAAATAGCTGTCATACGCCGTATGGTTTGAAAGTATTGCCGTAGGCATTGGTACACATTGCACGCCAAACGATGAAATTATAGGCAGGGATACTGTAAGCGAACATCTGCCAAACCCTGATAAATCGTTTATTGCCGCTACTCTTTTCATTTTAATCCTCCATTCCGCCATAAAAGCGGCGTAAATCATAATATAGAAGTGCTGTTTTTATATTATGATCTTTTCTGCTTCGTGACGGCGTTTCCTTGTCATAAGATCCTGCACCGCTTCTTTTGCCGATTTGTTCTCGAACAGCACTTTATAGGCTTCTTCCGTTATCGGCATTTCAACCCCGCATTTTTTCGCCAGATTATATCCTGCCATTGCCGCCGGTACTCCTTCGACCACCATTTTAACTTCATCTATTGCCTCCTGTGCTGTTTTACCCTGTCCTATGAGTATTCCTGCACGGCGGTTTCTTGAATGCATGCTGGTACAGGTTACAATAAGGTCTCCCATTCCGGTAAGTCCGAAAAATGTCTCTTTTTTTGCACCCATAGCAGTGCCCAGTCTTGCAATCTCCATCATACCTCGTGTCATGAGTGCCGCTTTGGCATTATCACCCAATCCCAGTCCGTCACTTACTCCGGCACAAAGAGCTATTACGTTTTTAAGTGCACCGCCGTATTCTACTCCCGCCATATCCTCGCTTGCATATACTCTGAAATAATCGCACATAAACAAATCCTGTACTTTTTCAGCAATCTCCATTGTGTCGCCCGCCGCAACATTCGTTGTAGGCATACGCTTTGCCACTTCTTCCGCGTGTGACGGACCCGACATTACACACAGCTTTGCGGACGGTATTTCGCTTCTTATAACCTCAGACAGACGGCAGTAGCTTTCTGCATCAAGCCCCTTTGATACGCTTACTATTATCTGCTCAGGCGTTATATAACCGCTAAGCTGTTTCGCCGTAGCCCTCACTCCTTTTGACGGAACGGCTGATATGATAAATTCGCAGTCCTTTACACAGTATTCCATATCATTTGTAAACTCCATATTTTCAGGCAGTTTCACGCCGGGTAAAAACGGTTTGTTTTCTTTATATTTAATTAAATTTTCAGTTTCCTCTGCTGTATAAGACCACAGTCCTACATCAAATCCTTTGTTTGCCAGCAATATTGCTATAGCTGTTCCCCAACCGCCGGATCCTAAAACCGCTATTTTTTTCATTACTGTTTTCCTCCCTTTTGCAACACATTTTTCAGATATTTTCCTGTATAGGATTTCTTATTTCCCGCTACCTCCTCCGGTGTACCGACAGCTACAATTTCACCGCCGCCACTTCCGCCTTCGGGTCCTAAATCTATGATATAATCCGCTGTTTTTATAACATCAAGATTATGTTCGATAACAATCACCGTATTGCCGCTGTCAACAAGCTTCTGTATTACCTCTATCAGCTTATGCACGTCAGCGGCGTGCAGTCCTGTAGTGGGTTCATCCAGAATATAAACCGTTTTTCCGGTAGCTCTTTTTGAAAGCTCCGTTGCCAGCTTCACACGCTGTGCTTCGCCCCCCGAAAGAGTTGTCGAGCTTTGACCGATTTTTATATACCCAAGTCCCACATCATTAAGTGTCTGCAATTTTCTCGAAATCTTCGGCAGGTTTGCAAAAAACTCGCAGCCTTCCTCCACCGTCATTTCAAGTACATCTGATATGCTTTTCCCTTTATATTTTACTTCCAGGGTTTCTCTGTTGTATCTTTTACCCTTACAAACCTCGCAAGGCACATAAACATCAGGAAGAAAATGCATTTCTATTTTTATTATGCCGTCACCGGTGCAGGCTTCACATCTGCCGCCTTTTACATTAAAACTGAATCTGCCCGATTTATATCCTTTCATTTTTGCATCTGTTGTTGCTGCGAAAAGCTCACGAATATCTGTAAATACGCCTGTATATGTGGCAGGATTTGACCTGGGAGTTCTTCCGATAGGTGACTGGTCTATATCTATAACCTTATCCACAAACTCGAGCCCTTCTATAGCACTGTGTTTTCCGGCAATGGTTTTTGCACCGTTCAGCTCCGATGCCAGCTTTTTATATAAAATTTCATTTATCAGCGAGCTTTTTCCGCTTCCGGAAACACCTGTCACTACAGTCAGTGTTCCCAGCGGGAATTTAACATCTATATTTTTCAGATTGTTTTCTGCCGCCCCTTTAACGGTTATAAATCCGCCGTTACCCTGGCGTCTTTCTTTCGGAACTTCTATCTTTTTTGCACCACTAAGATACTGTCCTGTTACAGAATTCTTATTTTCCATTATATCTTCGGCTGTGCCCTGTGCAACTATAGTACCGCCGTGGACACCTGCTCCCGGTCCTATATCCACAATCCAGTCCGCCGCACGCATTGTATCCTCATCGTGTTCGACTACTACAAGGGTATTCCCCAGATCGCGCAGTCCTTTCAGTGCCTCTATAAGCTTATCGTTGTCCCTCTGGTGCAGTCCTATAC